>JBDTJJ010000025.1:0-7455 GCA_039935895.1 Bacteroidia bacterium
TTTTATCGTTTAAACGAGGTGTAAATGATAAATGGTTATATAATGATTTTGTAAATCTTACCTACTTAAACGAATTTAAAAATCACTTTTCATTTACATTGGGTTATAAATATTGGATACAACATGCTGCGTCGGGCTTACATTATAATTATACTGATTATAACGATCATGCAACTGATGTACAAAGTTTAACCACAGCCGAATTTAGTTTGCATTT
Organism: Bacteroidia bacterium; assembly: GCA_039935895.1. Classification (GTDB taxonomy): domain Bacteria; phylum Bacteroidota; class Bacteroidia; order B-17B0; family Aurantibacillaceae; genus PALSA-968. The sequence continues at coordinate 218 of JBDTJJ010000025.1, forward strand.
ACGTTGGGCACCTAAAGAACAATTTTATCAGGGTAAGGTGTATCGCACTCCTATTTCTAATCAATATCCTATTTTTACTTTACATTTTACAGAGGCAGTAAAAGGTATGTTTGGCAGTCAGTATAATTATCAAAATGTAACCCTTAATTTATATAAACGTTTTTATTTATCTAAATTTGGTTATACCGATGTGGTTGTTGAAGGCGGTTATATTTTGGGTCAAGTTCCGTTTCCGTTATTAGACATTCATCGTGCAAATCAAACGTATTCATATCAATTGCAATCGTATAACTTAATGAACTTTTTAGAATTTGTAAGTGATCATTATGCTAGCATCATGGTAGATCATTATTTTAATGGATTTTTCTTCAATAAAATCCCTTTATTTAAAAAATTAAAATGGCGTGAGGTAGTTACTTGCAAAGTGCTTTATGGCGGCGTTCGCAGAGAAAATAATCCTGAGTACAATGCAAATCTTTATCGCTTTCCAGAAGCAAATGGTATGCCAACAACGTTTATCTTTGATAAAGATCCTTACATAGAAGGAAGTATAGGTATAGCTAACATATTTAAGTTTTTTAGAATAGATTTAGTAAAAAGATTCACGTATCTCGATCATCCAAATGCGCCAAGCCTTGGTATTAGGGGGCGTTTTAAATTTGATTTTTAATATGGAAGCAACTGTAAAAGAAGTTAAACCACTCACCGCAAGAGATAAACTGCAAAAGGCAATTTATGTTGTTATCAATCCCTTTGTAAAATTTTTAATTAAAATTGGGCTCACTCCAAACGGTGTAACTACCATTGGTTTCCTATTAAACATTGGTGTGGCAATTGTTTTTATTAAAGGAGGTGAAGATGCTAATCGTGGTGATTTATCTTATGTAGGTTATGCAGGCGCACTTATTTTATTTGCAGGTTTATTTGATATGCTTGACGGACAAGTTGCTCGCCTCGGAAATATGTCGAGCACGTTTGGTGCATTATACGATTCGGTTTTAGATAGATATAGTGAGTTGTTTATGTTTTTAGGCATTTGTTATTACTTGGTTGCACATCATTATTTTATAGGATCATTGTTTGCTTTTATGGGGTTGATTGGTTCAATTATGGTGAGTTACACCAGAGCTCGCGCGGAAGGTTTGGGCATTGAATGCAAAGGTGGTTTAATGCAGCGCCCAGAAAGGGTTGTTACTATTGGTGTTGCAGCTTTAGCGTGTGGTATTACATCTCATTACATTGGCGGGAATTATAAAGCATTCATTCCTGGAATTACTTTTCATGTTTTTGAAAGTATGTCGGTGTTAACTATTCCGGTAACTATAGTTGCTGTGTTATCAAATCTCACTGCCATTAAAAGATTAATAGATTGCAAAAAAGCTTTAGATAAAAAATAACATGCGCCTTATAGTAAGTTGCTTTATCGTTTTATGTTTTATCATTAACTCATCTTTTAAAGTTGATGATAAAATTAAATCTATAATAGATAGAGATTCTGAAGTACAGAAAAGTCCGGCAGATACTTTTCCTGTTCCTGTCAGAAAAAATATGATTTTTTATGTGCAAAGAAATCACAACATAAATACCATTGTATATGATTTGAATTTTAATGCAGATAGTACATTAAACGAAGAAGAGCCTGTACATGCCCATTGGATAAGGTATGCAGACCATGGAGAAGATGTAGAACTATCCTATTTGCAAAAACATTATGCTTATGGCATTCATGCAAAATTAATTGATCGAGAAAAAAAAACATATAAAATAAGTTTTGCAGCTTATAATAAAAGAGATATTCTTTTAAAACGATCAACCATTGATAATAAATACCATGCTTATATGAGCATCAGCGGAAAATTATCTTTACTGACAAGGGTTTACATACATATTGAAGGCGGAACTTTTTGGTTTCCGCATGTAAAATATCTTGATTTAAAAGGAAAAGAAATCTCGTCAAATAATAGTATTACAGAACGCTTTGTGCCGTAAATATGAAGACAATTTCTACCAAAGATATTATTTTAGTAAGTGCTATATCTTTAGCGTACTTACTACTTTGTACATGGCTTTTAGGTTTTAAAAGTGATCAGGTAGTTTTAGTTACTGTATTTAACGGCTTGTTTTATGCCTCTGCAATAACGCGAAAATTTATTCTAGGTTTTTTATCATTCATTATTTTTTGGGTCATATTTGATTTTATGAAAGTATTTCCTAATTATAATTTTAATGCCATTCACATACAGGATTTGTATTTACGCGAAAAGTTTTTATTTGGCATAAATGATGCAGATACAATATTAACTCCAAACGAATATGCCTTAAAATACAGTAAACCTGCTTTAGATGCTATTGCGGGTTTCTTCTATTTAAACTGGATACCTATGCCTATGCTTTTTGCGGCCTATTTATTTACAAAAGATAAAACACAATTTTTACATTTTGTGCTTTCGTTTTTATTTGTAAATTTTATTGGCTTTACTATTTATTATTCATACCCGGCTGCACCACCTTGGTACGTTCAAAAATATGGCTTTGAAGTAAATTACCACTCTGGTAGCAGCGCAGCAGGACTTTTACGTTTTGATCAATATTTTGGTGTAAATATATTTGGCTCGCTTTATCAAAAAAGCTCTAATGTATTTGCAGCCATGCCTTCGCTTCATTCGGCATACCCTTTAATTGTATTTTATTACGGAGTAAAAAATAAATTAGGGTTCATAAATATTTATTTTGGCGCAGTTATGTTGGGCATTTGGTTTGCAGCAGTTTACTCAAGCCATCATTACATACAAGATGTTTTAGCTGGAATTACTTGCGCAATAATGGGTTTATTTATCTTTCAAAAAGTTTTATTTAAAACGAGATGGTTTACTAAGTTTTTAAATGCGTATAAAAAATTGATAACCTAGCTAAAGTTCTTTAAAAAAATAAAAGCCGCTTATTGGGCGGCTTTTAAACAAAAAACTAATAGTAAAATTAGTTTTTTGGAGTAGCTGCGGTAGTTGTGTTTTTACGGCCGTTATTTTCTGCTTTGTTTGCTGTACCTGCGCTTTTACCGCCCTTATGTTCAACTTTTTTATCACCTTCTTTTTGTTCTTTTTTTGCACCTTCTTTTTTAGCGGGCTCTTGTTGTGCATTCATTGTTAAAGTTCCTACTAAAAAAAATGCGGCTACTGTTGCAATTACCTTTTTCATACTATTTGTTTTTATGCTTGGCACAACAAGCTTTTTTTAGTGAAACTGTTTCTGTGCATAACAGCTATTATAAATTAACAAAACTCATGCCATTTATTATTTACAGGAGAATTAAACTAGTTAAATAATGCTGAAATTTAATACTTCAATAAAATTCAAAAAGTATTTAAGCGGCTTTTTTTCTTCCAATTTTAGAAAATAAATTTCCCATGCCATCCAATAATTTCTTTAGCAAATCAAAATAAAGAGTAATCATCATAAACAAGCACATACTCCAAATAACACAAAGGTTAAACCAAAATGTTTGATATAAATTACCAAGCAGTCTCTTTTGTGGTGCGAAAAAATGTGCTCGTCCATTGTTATTATCAGGGTCTAAGAAAATAGGATCTGTACGTTGAATAAAACGACCATCTTTTTCTAAGCATTTTTCGCCTAAATCGTTGGTATTTCTAAGTTGATCATTTAATGTTTCGTTATCGTAATCATTCATTAACGTAATTAACTTCTCATGATCGGCAGGTGTTTTGCTGTACTTAGAATTTATTTTGTCCTTCGCATCTCTCGCAGTTTTATCTCTGTTAATATAATATTGCTTTAACGAATTAGGATTTGCATTTAAAAGATAATCTCTTAAATCGGCTAATATTTTTGGATTTACTTTACCAAGATATAAACTTTCTGTACCAACAAATTTTGGAAGATGATCGTGCTTGGTATATTCTTTATTTAACTCATTTCTTAAAAGCGTCAACCCTTTTTCTATCTCCGTATTTTTTGCAGTATTGCTTAATTCGCCTTCAATTTTAGAAGATTTATCAGCCATTTTCTGTGCCCAATATGCTTTTTTATAATCAGCTTCAGAGATGGCTTTATCGTACTTGTAAAACTGTTTTTCGTAATCGTTAGATTTGAATTGATTAACCGCCAGCGCTTCATAAGCCCAACGTGATGTCATCATTTCTCCAATTACGGGCACGCCACCTTGTTTAGCAATATCTGGATTTAGTTTATCGAATTTAACCATTACGCCGCTTAATAATAATTGCGGAATAATTAAAAACGGAATCATAATATAAATGGTTACCGCGCTATTAAACGCCGATGAAATATTTAGACCTAACATATTGGCAAAACAAGATGTAGTAAATAAAACCAACCAATAATCCATCCACATGCCATGTATGCCAAGCACGCTGTTACCCACTAAAATAAATGCTGCGGTTTGTATGGCCGAAAGAAAAAACATAATGCCAATTTTACTTAGCAAATAACTTGAGCGACTAAGATTTAAAAACGATTCGCGTTTTAATATTCTTCTATCACGAATAATCTCTTCGGCACTTACAGTTAATCCTATAAATAAAGCAACCACAATACTCATAAACATATAAATAGGTATGTTTTCATTATCGTGATACACATATCCTTTACCGGTTTCGGCATCTGTGTTATAAAATTTAATAACGTATGCTAAGATGAATGCCAGGATTGGAGCTTCCAGTAAATTGATTAATAAATATTGCGTGTTGGTTAATTTACTTTTTATATCACGCGTTGTAAAGATGATATACTGTTTTATTTTATTAGGAATTTTAAACGTACTCGTAGGAATATCTGTGTGCGAACCACCTCTTCCAATATTTGCTTCAATTAGTTTTCTGTAATGCGTACTCCATTCTGCTGGAGAAAATTTGCGTTTGTTAGTCAGGTTTCCAAACTCATCAACAACCTTGGTTTCGATAATGTTGAATATCTGTTCTGGATTAACGTTACCACAGGTAATACACTCGCTTTCTTCGCTGTTTACGTGGTTTACTAAGCGTTTAAAATAAATAACAGCATCAACTGGGTTGCCATAATAAACAGGGTATCCGCCCACATCTAATATCATCAATTTATCAAACATTTTGAAGATGTCTGATGATGGTTGATGTATAACCACAAAAACTAATTTACCTTTTAAAGAAAGTTCTTTTAAAAGATCCATAATGTTTTCGCTGTCGCGTGATGAAAGCCCTGATGTTGGTTCATCAACAAACATAACGGCTGGTTCGCGTATTAATTCTAAACCAATATTTAAACGTTTACGTTGTCCGCCCGAAATAGTTTTTTCTAAAGGAGAACCCACTTTTAAATCGCGTGTTTGTTCAAGTCCTAAATCGGTAAGCGTTTTCATTACCATTTTAGAAATGGTATCATCATCTAAATTGCCAAAGCAAAGTTTAGCGTTGTAGAATAAATTTTGGTAAACGGTTAATTCCTCAATTAATAAATCATCCTGAGAAACCATTCCAATAACACCTTCAATTTTATGTTTTTCGGTATGGATGTTTACGCCGTTAATTAAAACCGCGCCGCCACTAGGTATTTCATTACTATTTAAAACATTTAATAGCGTTGATTTACCAGCACCCGAGCCACCCATAATACCGATAAGCTTTCCGCTTTCTTCGTTGATGTTGATGCCACGTAAGCCCAGTTTTCCACCCGAGAATTTATACTCCAAATCAACAGCCTGAAAAGAAACAACAGCACTTGATTTATCAGACAAAAATTTACTGATAATATCTGAGTAATAAATTGGTTTAACCTTAGCACTACGTAACGATGAGCCTGGGGTAAGAATATAAACTTTATCAGGCGTAATGGCTTGTCCGTTAAGTACCAACTCTTGCGTGCCAACTAATTTTAGCGAGTACATACCAACGCTAGGAATAGAAATTACCCAAACTTCAACGCCTTCATTAAACTGATCTATAAAAATATGTTTAAATGATTTAGCATATTTTTCGTTATCATTTATAACTAAAAGCTCGTGTGGATTGATAAGATCTTGCTTGCCTTCAACAAAGTGTTTTAGGTTATTAAATTCTTCAACTGATATATTAAATGTTTCGGCAACCGTTGTAACAAATTCATTTTCTTGTTCAGATATTTCGTTTGATGAATAGATAAACTCCAGCAAACGAATAAGCACCACTATTTTTTGATTTTGCTCAAGCTCGCGGTTAATTTCGGTACAAATTTTTAAAACTTTTACCGAGTTAAGCGAAGTACGTTTTTCGGTACCATCTTTCTTTTTAGCTACCTGATGATGCGATTCTAAAAACTGATCAAACACAGCTAAATATTGGTCAACCAACTCTTGGTTTAATTGTTGTTTTAAAAACAATTGTACAATATTACGACCAGTGTTTGTTACGCCATCTACTTTTGCAATGATGGCAAAAAGTTGCATTAAGGCGCGGAGTATTCGTTCACTCATATAAGCTTAGTTAAGTTAATCAACCCGCAATTTAATTATAATTGCTAAAAAATGGTAATTTTTTTTAGGAATGCCATTTTTAGGGGTGTTTAGGAGGGAATGAGAGGTGATTTTTCTGCTATTCTTCAATAACATCAGGGTGCACAAACTCTTTTTCACTTTTAGCAATGACAATGGTGGCTACACCGTTACCAATAATGTTAGTTATTGCTCGGGCTTCGCTCATAAATTTATCTACACCCAATAAAAAAGCTAAACCTTCAACGGGTATTTTGTGCATAGCGGTAAGTGTTGATGCCAGTATAATAAAACCACTACCTGTAACGCCTGCTGCGCCTTTTGAGGTAAGCATAAGGATGCCGATAATAGAAACCATTTCAGCAAAAGATAACGGCACTTTATATAATTGTGCGATGAACATAACCGCCATAGATAGATAAATGGACGTGCCATCTAAATTAAAGGAATAGCCTGTTGGAACCACTAACCCGACTACAGATTTACTGCAACCTAATTTTTCTAACTTATTGATAAGCGATGGCAACGCGGGTTCTGACGATGATGTAGCTAAAACAATAAGTAATTCTTCTTTAATGTATTTTAAAAAAGCAAGGATATTCATTTTGTAATAACGAAGTATTAAACCTAATACTATAAAAACAAACAAGCCCATTGCTAAATACATACACTGCATTAATTTACCTAACGGAAGCAAGGTTTGTACACCAAATTTACCAACGGCAAATGCCATTCCGCCAAAAGCGCCAATAGGGGC
>JBDTJJ010000026.1:0-5051 GCA_039935895.1 Bacteroidia bacterium
CATAGTAAACGCAATAAGCGAAATGGTAATTGGTTTTATGCGTTTCTTATTGCAAATCATCTGCTTAGGGCAATTTTTGTAGCTTTGCGGGCTGTTTTACAAAAGTATTTTTAGATTTTGACTAAACAAGTCTTTATACTAATAGTTTTTAATTGTGCGCTGTTAATAAACAACGTTAACGCCCATGCTTTTTTAAATTCTAACAAAAATAGTACCAATCTTTTTTTCTTACAAAAGCCAGATACAGCAAAGCCTGCAACCGATACTATACGTAAAAAAGTAGATACTTTAGCTATAAATGGCGATGATGATGCCATAGGAAGTAAGGTGGATTATGCGGCAGATGATTCTATAAAAATTGAAGCAGAGAACAAAAAAGTGTTTTTATACGGAAACGCTACCGTACATTATGATGATTTTGATTTAAAAGCCGCTTATATTGAAATTGATAACAATACGAGTCAAATTTTGGCGGTTGGTGTGCCCGATAGTAACGGAATACCTAAGGGAAGTCCGGAATTTAAGCAAGGCAAAGACCAAATGAAATCTGAAAAAGTTATTTATAATTTTAAAACCAAGCGAGGCAAAATTTATGGCATTTTAACCAAGCAAAACGACTTCTTTATTTTTGGAGAACAGGTTAAAAAAGACAGCAACAATGTGATGTACATTAAAAAAATGAAATGTATTCCGTGTGAGTTTGAAGATGCTAAAATTTATTTCCGTGCCAGCCGAGCAAAAATTATTCCGAATGATAAAATTGTAACCGGCCCAGTTTTTTTAGAAGTCGCAAACATACCAACGCCATTGGGCTTGCCCTTTGGTTTTTTTCCTAACGTAAAAAAAGAAAAATCTAAAACAGGTGTTATTTTACCCAGCTACGGCTATTCGGCTACCCAAGGGTTTTACCTGCAAAATTTTGGTTTCTTTTTGCCGGTTAGCAATAAGCTTCACATTAGTTTATTTGCTACATACTACTCTAGCGGCTCTTGGGCTATTAACGCCTCTGGCGGAACGGCTACGCCTATGTTTTCGTATAAAGTAAATTATAAATACAGCGGGAGTTTAAACATTGCTTATTCAAGAAACGTTACCGGTATTCCGGAAGATCATATTATTGGAGATCCAAATGCCTTAACCAAAGCTTCTAATTTTAGAGTAACCTGGAATCATCAACAGGATAATAAATTCAATCCAACCATACGTTTTAGCGCCGCTGTAAATGTTGGTTCTCCGAGTTTTGGAAAGTATAATAATCAGTCTTCTGCCACTTATTTACAAAGCACACTACAATCTAACATTGCGTTTACAAAAATGTTTAGAAGCTCGGTACTAACTATAAACGCAGGAGTTACAGAGGATTTAATTCAAAAAAACATTGCCATAAACGCGCCACAATTAACGTATGCAGTTAATAGAATGTATCCTTTTAAAAACAGCGCACACACCACACAAACCTGGTTAGATAAATTATATATTGATTATAGTTTGCAAACTAAAGCAAGTTTAAGCATTCAAGATTCTTTAATACTTACACACGCTGCTGCAAGCGCTATACAATATGGCCTTCATCAAAGTATCCCCATCGGGACAAACATTAGTCTTTTAAAATATTTTACCTTAAGTCCGTCGGCTACGTTTCAACAATACACTAATTTTCAAACTGCCGAAGAAAAGTACGATCCAGATACAAAAACTGTAAATACGTTTGTTAGAAGAGCACCTGCGTTGGCATTTGATCAAAATTATCAAGTAAATTTAACTACAAGGTTGTACGGCGATTATTTATTTAAATCTAAATTCATCAAACAAATAAGGCATCAAATTATACCAACCGTTGGCTTTGCTTATCACCCCGATATGCAAAACAGCAACTTAGGTTTTTACAAACAAGTAACCGATAGCAACAAAGTAACCTCTTATTATTCTCGTTTTCAAAACGGTTTGTTTGGCGGTCCGGCAGGTGCGCAAAGCGGCGCTATTACGTTTAACATAAACAACACCTTTGATGCCAAGATCAGGCAAAAAACAGATAGCAGTATCTCTTACAAAAAAGTAAACATTCTGCAAATGCTAAGCGTTAGTGGTAGTTATGATATTGCAGCTAAAAAAAACAAATTAAGTCTTTTAAACTTAACGGCTCGTACAGCGCTGTTTAAAAACATTGTAACCTTAAATTTTGTTTCTGTTTTTGATCCTTACAAAATAAATACCAAAGCGCTACGAAGCGATACTTTAGGCGCACCTCGTTTTACAAACTGTACTTTTTCTATAAACGGAACTTTAACCAACGCACAAATAAAAGCATTTAAGGATACTAAACAACCTTTTAGTATTGGATTGAGTTATAACTTAAATTTTATTAAAGGCGTAACAGCCCCGCCAAACCCCGAAAATTTAGTGACTTTGCCTAGTACAGCTAATGTGTTTACTCAAATTTTAAGTGGTACGTTTAGTATTAAACCAACCCCCATGTGGAAGTTTGATATTAGAACCGGTTACGATTTTAAACTAAAAAATATAAATTATACCAGTTTTACTATTTATAGAGATTTGCGTTGTTGGGAAGCGCACATTACTTGGGTTCCATTTGGGTTTTCTAAACAATATATGTTAACTTTCAACTTAAAAGTATCTTCGTTACGCGATTTAAAAATACCGAAACAAAAACTTTGGCAGGATAATTTATAATATGCTTAACCCAACCATTTTATACGAAGAAAAACAATACTTGGGGCATAACCGCATTTCAGCTTTTATACGCACCGTTTTGGCGTTGCTTTGTTTTGTGGGTTATTATTGGAGTGAAAACCCCAAGCCAGTTGATGTATCGGTTATACATATTGGCTCCTATCCGGTAGAAGAAATTCCGGCATCGGGGCATATATTTTTTGTACTGGGTATTTTAATTATGATGCTATCCATTATATTAATGTATGTGCGCCACATTCACACGGTTGTTTACCCAAATTATATGATGATAAGCGGCTTTTCGGGTTCAAGAAAAATTAAAATAGATCTTAGCAACATACACACCATTAAAAAGTTGCGTTACAAAAAAAATAGCTTCCGCCGACCAGTTTACAACCTTTACATCAACGAAATAGTTAAGTTTTATACCTCTGGCAATCATTTTGTAGAATTAAAAGATAAAGACGGGTTTACTTATCGTATTGGCACGCAACGTCCTAATGAACTATTTAAAATAATTAATCATCAAATCAATACTTTTTAATTTTGGTTTCAGAAAAAAGAATTAATTTTATAACAAACCAAATAACCATAAAAGCTTTTATGAGCGAAGAAACAAAATACCAGGCAATTGATAAAGAAGCTGTATCAGGATTAAATTTTCCGGAAGAGGAAATTTTAACTGATAAAGAAGACATAAAACAACGCTCCGCAGATTTGCAGCGTTGTCTTTCTTTAGGAAACTTAGAACACTCTAAAATAAAGATTTATTTTGAAGATGATACCTCTTCGAAATACGTTGACACTACAGTTTGGGGTTTAACCGATAAACGTGTTATCTTAAAACAAGGGGTTGTTATACCCATTAAACGCATTACTAAAATTAAGTTTTAATACATGCTTACTAAATTTGTATCTTGTATAATGTATCTTGTATCTTGTCTAAATACAAAGTACAAAATACATTATACAATACTATTACTCGTTACTTGTTACCTGTTACCCTTTGCCTGTTCCGCGCAAGTGCAAACACCTGTAAAATGGGAATGTACTTACAACCCAATTGACGAAAATAATGGCGAGTTAATTATTAAAGCAAGCATTAGTATAGATTGGCATATTTATTCTCAATTACAAAGTGGTGATGGTCCGCTGCCAACTGTTTTTTATTTTGAAAGAACACCTGATTATGATTTAGTAAAAACGGTTGGTGAGCCAACACCCGAAACAGCCCATTCGGATGTGTTTTCGGCAGATGTAATGATGTTTAGTAATGAAGTTATCTTTAAACAAAAAATAAAACGAAGCAACACAAAAGCGTTTACCATTCTTGGAAATGTAGAGTGTATGGCCTGTAACAACGTATCTTGCCTTCCTCCCAAAAAATATACACTTACCATAAAAGTTCCTTCTGCTGATTAATCAAAATGTCATTACGAGCAAAGCGCGGCAATCTAATTTTTAATCGGAGTTATTAGGCATCATACTTTTAAATTCTTAATTTTAAATTCTTAATTCACAAAGTGCATGCAACACATAAAAAATTATATAAACGGAGAATTAGTAGAACCCGTTTCAAAAAAGTATTTGGATAATATCGATCCTTCTCGCGGAAAAGTTTATTCTTACATTCCCGATAGCGATGAGCAAGATGTTGAAAAGGCAATAGCAGCAGCCAACGCAGCGTTTCCGGCTTGGAGTGTTACACCAAAAGATATTCGCTCAAAATATTTGTTGAAGATTGCAGAACTCATTGAAAAAAATTTAGATAAGCTTGCCCTTGCTGAAAGTATTGATAACGGCAAACCATTAAAACTTGCCAAAACAGTTGATATTCCAAGGGCCGCAGCCAACTTTAATTTTTACGGAACCGGCATTTTACATTATGCAGCCCATGCGCATAGCATGGAAGATTCTGCTATAAATTATACACTTCGTCAGCCGGTTGGTGTGGCGGGTTGCATCTCTCCATGGAATTTACCCTTGTATTTATTTACCTGGAAAATTGCCCCGGCTATTGCTGCGGGCTGCACCGTTGTTGCTAAACCAAGCGAGGTTACACCAATGACTGCCTATTTATTATCAGAACTTTGCATAGAAGCGGGCTTACCAAAAGGTGTTTTAAATATTGTACACGGCTTGGGTGGAAAGGTTGGCAACGCCATCGTATCGCATAAAAATGTGCCTTTAATTTCTTTTACAGGAGGCACAAAAACAGGCGCACACATTGCCAGTATTGCAGCACCTATGTTTAAAAAATTGTCGTTAGAGTTGGGTGGGAAAAATCCAAATATCATTTTTGCAGATTGCGATTACGATAAAATGTTAGCGACTACTTTGCATTCATCGTTCTCAAACCA
>JBDTJJ010000027.1:0-4570 GCA_039935895.1 Bacteroidia bacterium
GAAAAATACAATTAACGTAGAAGATTTAAAAGTTGCCTTTAAATATAAAAGCAACAGCGAGTTAAAATACACTTTTTACATTTTTAAAATTCTTCAATACCCACGCTTATTAAAAATATTGATGAGCCTAACAACGGGAATTTTAAAATACAATCTCCCATTAAAATTTTTAATAAAAGGTACTGTATTTAAAATATTTTGTGCCGGAGAAAGTATTAATGATGCCTTTACACAAATAAAAAAGTTAGATACTTATAAAGTAAAATCAGTTCTTGATTATGTGTCGGAAGGAGAGAAAACAGATAGAGCTTTTAAACAAAATGCAGAAATCATCATCACAAACATTAATAAACTAGGGAAAGAAGCTCCGGGTAATTATGTAAGTGTAAAAATTTCAGGCTTGGAAGATCCCGATTTTCTTAAAAAAATTAATAACTCTGTTTTCCCAACAGACATTTTATATGCGCAACGATTTGAAAAATTACTTGAAAGAATAAATTTAATCTGCAAAGCAGCCAGCGAGAATCACGTTGTTGTTTTTATTGATGCTGAAGATAGATACATGCAAGATATTTTAGATGCCATTACAGAACACATGATGCAAAAATACAACCACCAACATGCAGTTGTTTTTAATACCCTACAAATGTATCTTAAAGATAGACCTAAATATATTAAGCGCTTAATTGAGGATGCTGAAACTAAAAAATACATTCCGGGCATTAAATTAGTGAGGGGCGCTTATGTTGAAAAAGAAAGGGAAACCGCTAAAGAAGAAAATAAAGAATCGCCGGTTTATGATACAAAAGAGCAAACAGATAATGCGTTTAATGAGGCTGTTGAAGTTTGCCTAAGTCGTTATCCAAAAATAAGTACATGTGTTGCTTCGCATAATGATACAAGCACAACCCATGCCGTTGCATGTATGAAAAAATATAATCTTGAAAATAATACGGTAAAGTTTTCGCAACTTTTAGGAATGAGTGATAACCTTACCTTTAATTTGGCGGCTAATGAATATAACACTTCTAAATACCTCCCTTATGGCGAAGTTAAGAAAGCCATTCCGTATTTAATAAGAAGATCGGAAGAGAATTCATCTATTAACGGACAAATATCGCGCGAGGTAATGCGATTGAAAATTGAAATAGAAAGAAGAAAATCATCAAACTAAAAAAATAAAATATGGAAACATTCTTGTACGCAATAATCGGAATTCTTTGGGCGTTATTATCTTTATTAATAGGAAGGTACATAATTGGAACTCTTTTAAGCGACCGAAAACATTTTACAATTGGCTTAAGCGCAATTGTGGTTTCTTATTTGTTTGGACTGTGTTTTTTATTTGTCATAATTACACATTTGTAATATTTTACTTTGAATAACCTGCAACTATCTATTGTTATTCCCGTCTATAATGGCGCTTTAACAATAATGGATTTAGCTTTAAAAATTAATTCAGAATTAAGTTCGAAAAATATTACATATGAATTAATTTTAGTAAACGATAATAGCATAGATGAGAGTTGGGATAAAATTTTAGAAATAATGAAATTATTTCCGGATAAAATTACCGGAATAGATTTGTCGCAAAATTGTGGACAGCATAATGCAATTATATGCGGATTTCATTATTGTAAGTACGATGTTATTATAACTATGGACGATGACCTACAGCATCCTCCTGAAGAAATAGATAAACTATTAAATGAGTACATGAGCAATGGGGCAGATGTTGTTTATGGAATTCCAATTGTAAAACAACAAACAAAAACAAAAATGTTTGCTTCGTTTCTTACTAAACTTATTGAAAAAAGGAAAATTCATAATTCGTATTCATCTTTTCGCCTTATTAAAAAGCCAATTGTAACAGCTTTAATAAACCATCCATATCATTTTAATTCTCTTTTTATTGATGTTGTAATTGGATGGCATACTAATTTTATAAAATTTGTACCTGTCAATCACCATAAAAGAGAGAAAGGAATTTCAAACTATTCTGTATTTAAACTTATTAAATTGTACTTAGATTTGCTGATAAATTATTCAGCATTTCCTCTAAAACTGATAACATATTCTGGCATTTTAATCTCTATTATAACTTTTCTTATTGGGATAAAATTTGTTTACAAAAAACTTAGCAGCAATGTTCCCTTAGGATACACCTCAATTATAGTCAGCATTCTTTTTGGTACCAGCATTATTTTACTTTGCCTTGGAATTATTGGTCAGTATATCTATCGAATGTATCATTTTCAGCACAATAAACCCACTTACTCCATTAGAAAAATTATACGATGATGAATGTTGATTCCATCAAAAAAATAAATATAAATTTTATTCTATGCACTGGAAGAACAGGTAGCACTCTACTATCTTCTATGTTGAATATGCATGCCAATATTGTTTCTTGTTCAGAAGAAACATTTGCTTATAATTTGCATGTTAAGTACAAAAATATTAAAGCGTGGACTTCGAAAATAATCGATAACTATTGCTATGATTTTTATCTTTTTTCGGAAGGAAAACTAGAAGTACAGTTTGGTACCCAGCAAGATTTAAAAAACATATTAGAAACATACAAAGAGAGCCTTAATGTTGAGTTGGCAATACGCTTAACTTATTTGTGTTTTTTCCCAAATAAAAATAAAAATGAAGTAAATACGATTGTAGATAAAGAACTTGTTTTTCATTTTATTCATAAAGAAATAGCTGAAATTTATCCGAAAAGTAAATTTATTGTTTTACTTAGAGATCCTCGAGATAATGCTTTAGTAAGATGTCGCATGGCAGAACGAGGAAAGAAAAAAGTTAGCTATTGGTTTCTTGCACTTGCATGGAATTATGTTTACAAAACACTGTACTACAAAACTAAAAACATAGATAAAAGCAGAGTTATATTTGTAAAATATGAAGATCTCGTTTCTAATCCCGAAAATGAGTTGAGAAAAATTTGCTCCTTTTTAGAAGTGCCTTACTCTGACGAAATGTTGTTATATGACGATCATATTAAAAAAGCATTAAAGGAAAATAATCATACATTAAGTGAGGTAGCAAAAGAAAATATAGGTTTATTACATCAAGGGCTCACAAAAAAACCAACTACTGATAAAATAGGTTTTTGGAAGCAAAATCTTCCAATATCAGTTTCCAATGTAATATGGACAATTTGCGGCGGCTTGGCGGAGAAATTAGGGTACGAAAAAGATTCCTCAGAAAAAACTAATGCTAAATCAATGGAAAGAATAAATGCCTATTTACTATTTTGGTATTTTTATCAATGCAAACCTTTTCTGTATTACAATTCTCCATTTTTTCTGAGAAAATTTGTCAAGAAAATAAAATACAGTAACCGAATAAAAAATGGTAAGTGGATTATGGATGGAAAATACTCTAAGCGATTTGCAAAGCAATAAACAATTTTTAATTTACTTTTGGGAAGGTTTCTCTAAATGCCAAATAATTTTATTTCCAAATCCAAGGGAGTTATCTGTATATTTTATAAACTCTAAACGTACTGCCCAAATATATCCCAGCATAGCTAAACTCATTACATAATTTTTTGTGTAAAGGGAAGGCAGCTTTAAATAATCTATTTCTGTAGGATTAATTAATTTGCCTGAAAACTGAATTCCTTTTGCGTTAAGAAGACTTACCGAGTTTGGAAGTATAGTACCTGATACGGGCGCATCGGGTTTAATAAACGTATCGTGCGAAGTGCCAAAAGATGATTTAAACACAAGCATGTTATTTTTTTCATCATAAGCGTAAAAGCAATTAATGCAATAAGGCATGTTATCTGTTGTAACAAAGCAAACAGTTGCAACTTTATTGTTTTTTAAAAATGATACAACTTTCTCATTTAAATCAGCCATGTTTTACCGATTCTAAATTCATCATTTCAAATTTAGAGGAGAAATGACGTAAAAATTCTGTCTCTTCGGTTATTCTTAAACCACATGCTGCATTTTTATATTTAAGAATGTTTTCAAAAACTTCAATTACATATTCAATATGACTTTGCGTATAAACACGACGTGGAATTGCCAATCGAACTAACTCCATAGAGGCCGGAATTAATTTTTTATTTTCATCGTATTTACCAAACATAACAGAACCAATTTCGCAAGCTCGTATTCCGCCCAATAAATATAATTGGCAAACCAACGCTTGTCCAGGATATTCATGCACCGGAATATGCGGGTATAGTGCTTTTGCATCAATATAAACAGCATGACCTCCAATAGGCCAAATAAGCGGTATTCCCATTTTATGGAGTCGTTCTCCAAGGTAATTAGTACTGCTTATTCTGTATTTTAAATATTCATAATCAAAAACTTCGCGCAAGCCAATTGCAATAGCTTCCATGTCTCTGCCTGATAATCCGCCATAAGTTGTAAATCCTTCTGTAATAATTAATATTTTTTTAAACTCTTCAGATAGATATTTTTCTCGCATTACAACAAAGCCGCCCATGTTTACCAATGCATCTTTTTTTGCACTCATAACGGCACCATCACATAAAGAAAAAATTTGCTGGGCTATTTCTTTACAAGATAAATTTTCATAC
>JBDTJJ010000028.1:0-2997 GCA_039935895.1 Bacteroidia bacterium
AATTGGAATAGATATAGCTGCGGCATTATAGTTAGGAATGTAACTTCCATTTCTATCATAAACACCTTGCAACATAACATCTGGCACGCCTGTTGCTTTTTGTAATTTGTAATTCGCCTCGTTGGCAGCAACTTGTGCCTGCGCTTCTTTTACATCCGGGCGATTAGTTAATGCTTGTGTTAATAAATCAGACAAATTAATAGTTGATGAATTATATTTTCCATCTACTTCTGCTTCGTTTAAATCGGGTTTGTAAAAAACAGGTTTTGGGTTGTTTAATAAACCAGCAAATTCGTTTAAAGTCGCACGTAAATTGGTAGCCGTTTCTAATCTATCATTTTGCAATGAAAATAGCAAAGCTCTAACGCGTGTAATTTCTCTTAAAGATACATTTCCTTTAGTATATTGTGTTTCAAAACCATTAACAATATCTTTTAAAGATGCAATTTCATCATCAAATAATTTTAGCGACTCCATTCCGTAATGCAATTGATAAAAATCGGATCGAAGTGCAAAAATCAACGTTCTCATTAAATCATCAAACTGATACTGGGCAATATCTGCATTGGCTTTAGCAACCTGCACGGCTTTGTTACGTTTTCCAGCAATAGAAAAAAGCCAATTATATTGAACAATAAATTCACCTTGAGTTGTTTTATCTGAACCTCCTACTGCTGTAGGAAAATACTTACTGCCGTTTGTTTTATATTTATTGTAAACGCTTTGCTCGTAATAGATGTTTGGGTTATTTAATAAACCTGCCTGACGAATTAAGGCTTTACTGGCATCTACATTAAATTTTTGAGCTAATAAACCAAAGTTACTTTTTATAAATTGATCTTCGGCGTTAGCTAAAGTAATTGAAACGGTATCTATAATAATTGCTTGCTGCGCAAAAGAAAACTTAGCAACAGAAACTAAGAGTAGGAAAAGAAGTTTACGCATAATTTAGCGCAAAAATAGTATAATTTAACTGTAGAAGATAATCTACATTATTAGCTATTGTTATTTTTTCTTAAATAAATTAAAATCTATGTTTATTTGTTAATTTAACATTTTAAAGATGGAAGAAAACGTTAAAACACCTCAACAAGTTTTAGAAACTATGTTGAAAAAAGATGCCTTTAGCAAATGGATGGGTTTGGAAGTGGATGAAATTAGCTTAGGTTATTGTAAGTTGCATTATTTGGTAAAAGATGAAATGCTGAATGGTTTTGAAAATATACATGGCGGAATTTTATTTTCCGCAGCAGATTCTGCCTTCGCATTTGCTTGTAATTCTCACGGTATTTTTACCGTTGCCTTAGAGGTTAGTGTAAATTTTGCTCGTCCGGCTAAGGTTGGCGATTTGCTAACTGTAGAAGCGAAAGAAATTTACGTAGGTAAAAAAACAGGTATTTACGATATAAAAACCACGAATGAAAAAGGTGAATTAATTTCTGTTTTTAAAGGGACTGCTTATCGTACTTCGACTAAAGTGTAGATTTTTATTTTACAATTAACGTGCCGCTATATAATTCTTCGTTAGAAGAACCTACTACATAATATGTGCCAACCGGAATAGCAGATGCTGCATTTGTAGCATATATTTTATTCTTTTCGGTGGTGATAACGGCTTTCGAATAAAAATCATTTCCATTAGAATCTCTTAAAACGAGTAATGTTTCATCTTTAGAAATATTATCTGCCGATAAAACTTTATCGTCTTCAATTTTTAAAATAACTATTTGCGAATACCTAAAATTACCTGCGGCATCAGTTTGTTTAATACGATAATAAGATACCCCTGCAAAAGGTTGGTAATCGCTTTCATAATAATCAGAATAAACGGTGCCACCTTCTGTCTCCGGCAAGTCAACTACTTTAACGTATTCTTTTCCGTCTTTACTTTTTTCAATGGTAAAATATGGCCCACCAGTTTCTATAGATGTTCTCCATTTTATATCTACTTTGTTTCCGGTTTGAATTGCCGTGAAATCAATTAATGTTAAAGGCGGCATGGTTGATGCCTGAATACTTAAAGAGATAAGCATTATTAAAAAAGATAAAAACCATTTGTTCTTTTTCATCTGAAAAATTTAATCTTGGTAAAAGTAATCTATTCCCTAAACTATCAAAATGTAAGAGATAAAAATTTTAAATTTTAACAAAAAAGCCAGAATCTGATTAAGAAACTGGCTTTAAATATATTGTTTATGAGAAAACTATTTCAAAAGTTCTCTGGCAATAACCAGTTTTTGAATTTCGCTTGTGCCTTCGCCTATGGTGCAAAGTTTAGCATCGCGGTAATATTTTTCTGCCGGAAAATCTTTTGTGTAACCATATCCACCAAAAATTTGTACGCTTTCATTTCCACAACGCACAGCCACTTCCGATGCGTAGTATTTTGCAAATGCGCCTTCTTTGGTGATTTTTTTTCCGCGGTTTTTCATATCTGCCGCTTGAAATGTTAGTAATTCAGCTGCTTCAATTTCAGTCGCCATATCGGCTAATTTAAAGGCAATACCTTGAAATTGAGAAATTGCTTTACCAAATTGTTCGCGTTCTTTAGAATATTTTAACGCACATTCAAACGCTCCTTTTGCAATACCCAAAGATACCGCAGCAATTGAAATACGACCGCCATCCAACACTTTCATAGCTTGGATAAAACCATCGCCTTCTTTGCCTAACATTTGGCTTTTATGCACGCGGCAATCTGTGAAAATTAATTCAGCCGTTTCGCTGGCGCGCATACCTAATTTGTTTTCTTTTTTACCCGATTTAAAGCCAGGCGTTCCTTTTTCAATTACAAAAGCACTCATCCCGTGGCTATCGCCTTTTTCTCCGGTACGCACAATAACTACAGCAACGTTTCCGCTAATAGCGTGGGTAATAAAGTTTTTGCTTCCGTTAATTACATAATCATCGCCATCTTTTACAGCAACGGTATTCATTCCACCTGCATCAGAACCTGTGCCTGTTTCGGTTAAGCCCCAAGCGCCAATCCACTCGGCA
>JBDTJJ010000029.1:0-4140 GCA_039935895.1 Bacteroidia bacterium
TGCCAAAAAATATTCTCGTAAAATAATTGTAGAAAGTTTTATTACCGGATATGATTTCAGAATATTAGTCATCAATCATAAATTTACAGCTGCCGCTTTAAGAGAGCCCGCGCACGTTATTGGCGATGGTGTTTCGACTATCGAAAAATTAATTGAGACCGAAAATAAAGATCCACGCAGAGGTTACGGACATGAAAATGTATTGACTGAAATTAGCATTGATAGAGAAACACACGAGCAACTGGCAAAGTATAATTACACACTGGATACCATCTTAAAAAAAGCTGAACTCTGCTATTTAAAAGGTACTGCTAATTTAAGTACCGGCGGCACTTCTACCGATGTTACCGATATTATGCATCCTCATAATATTTTTATTTGCGAACGTATTTCGCGTGTTATTGGTTTAGATATTTGCGGCATAGATATTATGGCATCTAACCTTAGTGAACCATTAGAAACTACCGGTGGCGTTGTGTTAGAAGTTAATGCTGCACCGGGTTTCCGTATGCACTTAGCACCTGCCAAAGGTTTGCCACGCAACGTAGCTGCTCCGGTTATTGATATGTTATATCCAGAAGGAAAATCTTGCAGAATACCCATCATTGCCATTACAGGTACTAACGGAAAAACAACTACTACTCGTTTAATTGCACACATTGTAAAAAATAATGGTTTTAGAGTTGGCTACACAACTTCTGATGGAATTTATGTACAAAATTCGATGCTTACTAAAGGCGATACAACCGGACCAGTAAGTGCTGAATTTATTTTAAAAGACCCTACAGTTGAGTTTGCAGTTTTAGAAACGGCTCGTGGTGGCATCTTGCGCTCTGGTTTAGGTTTTGGAAAGTGTGATGTAGCTGTGGTTACTAACATTCAGGAAGACCATATGGGCTTATCTGATATACACACGCTTAAAGATATGGCAAACGTAAAAGGCGTTGTTGCCCGTGCCGTTAAGCGCGATGGGTATGCAGTTTTAAATGCCGATAACCCACATTGCGTTTCTATTTCTAAAACAACCGATTGTAAAATTGCTTATTTCAGTATTGACGAAACTAACCCGGTAATTGTTGAACATTGCAAGCATGGCGGCATTGCTGCCATTTACGAAAACGGATACATCACTATTAAAAAAGGCGATTGGAAATTCCGAGTACAAAAGGCATCTTACATACCGTTAACTTTTGGTGGTAAAGTAACCTTTATGGTGTATAATGTTTTAGCGGCAACGCTGGCATCTTATGTATATGGTTTTACTATAGAAGATATTAAAATGAGTTTGGAAACTTTTATTCCTTCGGCAGCGCAAACACCTGGGCGCATGAATATTTTTGATTTTAAAGATTATAAAGTCATGATAGATTTTGCGCACAACGCAGATGGCTTTAGAGGGATAAAAGAATTTTTATCATCAATAGAATCTCCTTACAAAATTGGAATTATTACCGGTACCGGCGACAGGCGTGATGATGACATTAGAGATATGGGAAGAATTTCGGCAGAGATGTTTGATCATATTATTATAAGACAAGATAAGTTTTTACGCGGACGATTAGCCGATGATATTGTAAAATTATTGGTAGAAGGCATACATGAAGTAAATCCAAAACAATCTTACGAGTACATTCCGAAAGAAGTAGAAGCTTTAAAACACGCCTTATCACTAGCAAAACCGGGTACATTTATAACTGCCTTAAGCGATGTTATTGATAATGCAATTGATGTAGTGCAATCTTATTTAGATAAAGAAAGAGGCGTTTAGATTGGTTTGAATTTTCAGAAAGCTGACTCGAAATGAGTCGGCTTTTTTGTTTTAAAAAGATTGTAGTTGCTGATGCGTTAACTTTCCATTAATCCATTCGCCATCTAAGCTGGCATTATACTTTTTATAAAAATTAATAGCAGGTTCGTTCCAATCAAGCACTTGCCACTCCATACGTCGAACGTTTTGTTGTTTAGCAACCAATACTACTTCGTTAAAAAGTTTAGAACCCAAGCCATAACGACGATAGCTTTCAGTAACAACAATATCTTCCAAAAATAAACACTTGCCTTTCCATGTGCTGTATTTATAATAATACAAGGCAATGCCAATTATTTTGTTTTCATTTTCGGCTACAAAAAATTCAAATAACTTATCTTTTCCAAAACCCCAATTTTGCATTTCGGCCAAAGTAACTTCTACCTCATCGGGTGCTTTTTCGTAAGCGGCCAATTCTTTTACTAAGTCTAAAACATGTGCTAAATCAGCTTCAACGCCTTTGCGTATTTTTATATCAATCATTTATTTTGGAGAATATAATTTGCGTAAAACTACTTTTTGTAAACAACGTTTAATAATTAAATGGGTAATTATTTCTTCGGAAGTCTGCTCACTATTTTTTTGAGATTCATTTTTTAATTGAGTTTCGCTAATATCAATTCTATACAAAAGCGAAAATATTTTTTGTGAATTACTTTCTAAGAGTTTTTTTATTTGCGGAAAAATCTCTTGGTATAAAGTATCATACGCATTTTGAGAATTGTTTTTAAATACAATATTAATTTCAAAAAAAGCGAAATCTTTTTTTATTTGCTCGGCAGTTTGGTGTATAATTTCAGCATCTTGTAAATAAGGCTGTATAGAGAATTCTTGCGGCATTTATTTTTACTTTTTTTTACTACATAGGTACATAGTTTTTAATAAAAGACAATAGATAAACGCAATTAATTAAAGCGTAAATTCTCTATCCAACCTATGTTTCTATGTGCTTTATTTTTGTTTCTTCAACAAAAGTCGTTCTACGGGTTTATTTTCAACAATGTGTTGCTGCACAATTTCTTCTACATCACTAACTTGCACATTAACATAAAAAGTTCCTTCGGGGTAAATAGCAACAGTTGGTCCAAAATCGCAAATACCAAGGCAACCGGCACGTTGTGCACGTATGGGCATATCTAAATTTTTATCTTTTATAGCTTTTTTAAATGCGGCCGTTAATTCTAAACCATGCTTTTCACCACAGCTTCTTTTCTCGCTGTTGGTGCGCTCGTTGGTACATACAAAAACGTGTTTCTCAAAAACTAAATCGCTCATAGCTTGCAGTTACAAGGTGGGTTACTATAAATAATGGTATTGGGCAACCATCGTTTAAGCAATTTTAAATTATCATCACTTATTAAAATAGCGCGTACATCTAACACATTTAGCAAGGTTAGATTTTTTAAAGTCTCCGGAAAATCAGCTAATTCATTACTCCATAAATCAAGTGTTTTTAATTTTTCTAAATTGCCAATTTGCGGTGGAAGTCCAAATAATTCGTTATTGTTGGCATTTAAATAATACAAGTTTGTGCACTTACCAATTTCTTTTGGCAGCGAACTTATTTTATTGTGAGATACGTCTAAATATTGTAATTGCGTAAGCGTATAAATACTATCTGGCAATTCTTTTAATTGATTTTTACCTAAATCTAACGACTGTAAATTTTTAAATTTAAAAATATCTATCGGAAATGTTTTTAGCTTTTGTTTACGCAATTCAAGTTTAATAACCATTTCAGGATGTTCTAAGGCTTCCTTCAAATCCATATACGTATAAGCTTCCGCTAATTGTGCCGAATCGAGTAATTCTTTCTCTTGTGAAAAAAGTTTTCCACAAAAAAACAAAGCAATAATAATTGCTTTATAAAACCGAAAGCGCATGTTCTTTATCTGCATGTAATTGTTTTTTTAACTCATCCAGCGAAGCAAATTTTTCTTCATCGCGTAAACGAGCTTTTATTTGAAGTGTTAAATTACAACCATAAATGTTAGCATCAAAATTAAATATGTGTAACTCTGTTTTAATTTCGTTATCAGTATCGGTAGTTGGGTTGTAACCAATGTTCATCATTCCTTTATAAGAAACACCGTTAACAATACAAGTTGCAGCATACACGCCAATTTTAGGGACTAGTTTTGCTTGGTTTTCAATAAAAATATTCGCTGTTGGGTAACCAATAGTTCTTCCTAATTTTTTACCATCTACTACCCTACCCGATATAAAATAGTTGTAGCCTAAAAAAGAATTGGATGTTTTAATATCACCTTCCTCCAGTGCTTTGCGAATTTTACTGGAGCTTACATTAATATGATCAATTTCGTGCGCCGGAA
>JBDTJJ010000030.1:0-5162 GCA_039935895.1 Bacteroidia bacterium
ACGTAATTGTAGGTCACTTAATTCCGGCAGGAACAGGTATCCGTCAGTACGAAAAGCTAATTGTAGGAAGCAAAGAAGAATACGAGCAACTAATGGCTTCTAAAGAAGAAATAGAAGAAGAAGCATAGTTCTTAATCTCAATAAATAAAAAAGGGTTTCATGAAAATGGAACCCTTTTTTTATGCGTTATGTTTTGTCATGCTGAACTTGTTGTAGCATCTATTTCCTAAAACTACTCACTAATAACTATTAACTCTCTCGGCTATTAACTATTTTAGTAATTTCGCCAGCAGTAAAAAACAATAAATACCTACACATGAAACCAAGCATACCACGTGGCACCCGCGATTTTTCTTCGGCCGAAATGGCGAAGCGCAACTACATTTTAGATACCATTAAAAAGCATTTTAGGTTATATGGTTTTGAACAGATAGAAACGCCTGCTATGGAAAACCTAACAACCCTTACCGGAAAATATGGCGAAGAAGGCGACCAGCTTTTGTTTAAGATACTGAACAGCCGCGTACACGAAAGCAAAGAAAAAGACAAATTACTGGAAGAATTTAAACTGAGTTTAGATGCGTCTCGTAACACACCAACCTTAACCGAACGTGCCCTACGTTATGATTTAACTGTGCCTTTTGCACGTTATGTTGTTATGCACCAAAATGAAATTACGTTTCCGTTTAAGCGTTTTCAAATACAACCGGTTTGGCGTGCCGATAAACCTCAAAAAGGACGATACCGTGAGTTTTACCAATGCGATGCCGATATGATTGGTAGTCCGTCGTTAACAAACGAAATTGAGTTAATTAGTTTGATGGATGATGTGTATAGCGAGTTAAATATTCCTGTGACAATAAAAATTAATAATAGAAAGATATTAGCTGGGATAGCTGAAATTATTGGGGAAAAAGATAAAATTATTGAAATTACAATTGCGATTGATAAAATTGATAAGATTGGATTAGAGAATGTAAAGAAGGAATTAAAAGAGAATAACCTTTCTGATAATGCAATTAACCAACTACAACCATTATTAGAATTTACAGGAAGTAACGAGCAATCTATTACCTTTTTAAAAGAATATTTAAAGGATTCTGAAATAGGCTTAAAAGGAATTGAAGAAATAGAATATATCACAAATTCAATAAATATTTCCGGTTTATCTTCTAAAACGAAATTTGAAATTGATTTAACCCTCGCCCGCGGTTTAAACTATTACACAGGTGCTATTTTTGAAGTAAAGGCTAACGCAGGCACATTAAGCAGTAGCATTACAGGAGGAGGAAGATATGATGACTTAACAGGTATATTTGGTTTAGCTAACATGAGTGGTGTTGGTATTTCTTTTGGTGTGGATAGAATTTATGATGTAATGGATGAGTTAAATCTTTTCCCTGCCGAAAAATTAAACCAAGAACAAACCCAATTGCTTTTAATGCACATGGGCGAGGCCGAACAGCAACATGGTTTGCAAATGCTTTCGGCTTTAAGAAAAGAAAGTATTCGTGCAGAGGTTTACCCCGATGTTACCAAAAAGATGAACAAACAGTTTGATTACGCTACTAAAAAAGATATACCCTATTTAATTGTGATTGGTTCTAACGAAATGACCACAAAAGAATACACGCTTAAAACCAAAACCGAAAAGTTTGATAAACTTACTTTACAACAAATAATTGAAAAGATTAACCATAAGTAAATGAAACAACTATTCCTTTTACTAATAGCTTTTGTTTTTTTGAGTAGTGTGAATGCTCAAAACCAAGCTAAAACCAAGCAAGCTATGTACGTTAATATAAATATAGACATTGCTTATACCGATAAAGCCGGCAATGATTTGTTAGATGCCAATAACGACAACCACTTTGATGCTAAAGACATTACTATTTACAATATGGTAAACGGCGAAAAAATAAAGGTTAATAAGCCAGGTAGAGATTATCCTAACAATCATTTTATATTTAAAGATGAGGCTGCTAAAACAAATTACCTGCGTGTTTTTTTAGAAACTGAAATGGTTTTGGTTCAGTTAAACGCTACCACAACCGATACTATTAAATGTACTCTTAAAAAGACAAAAGGTAATACGCATATTGAAAAGGTTTGGTACAATGGCAAATGCGTGTTTAAATACGGTAAAACTGTTTCGCAAGCTATAACTATTGTGAAGTAGTTTTAAACACATAGAAACTTACTATTTAATTCAGCTAACAAATAATTTTTTAAGGATATTAATTTGTTAATTTTTAACATCCGCATGAGTAAGAACAATTGTATCTTTATTAAAATAGTTCAACAGACATTGTTCTAAAGCTTCACAAGTCTTATTTGCAAATCGTTTGCATTAATTTAAACAAAAAAGTAGTATAGATGAAAAATTTCACAAAACTGGTTTCCGTATTCATTGCATTAGGCTTTGCATCCTGTAGTCCGAAGTATTACATACCAAATACCCAAAATGTGCCTTTAATTTCAAAAAAGGGAGAAACAAACTTAACCCTTTCTGGAAATGGAAACCAAGCTGAGTTTCAAGGTGCCTACGGACTTACAAAAAACATTGCCATAAAAGCAAATGGTGGATTATTTATACCAACAAATCTTAGCAATGGAAATGGTGGATCTGGTAAGTTTGTTGAACTTGGAGGAGGATACTTTAAGCCTATTACTGAAAACTGGATTTTTGAAGTTTATGGAATTGTTGGTTACGGTAGCTTTGAAAATCACCTTCCGTCAACCAAAGCAGATTACCCCCTAACCAATGGCAATATTTCGGCCAATCTTTTGAGAGTAGGAATACAACCAAATTTTGGATATAAATCCAAATATTTTTCAATCGCTATATCTTCAAGAATTGTTAACCTATCTTATAGTAATATAAAAGGAGATTTGATTTTTGATAATGAACATCAAACCGATTATTTAAAAAATAATTCATCAAACTATTTGGTAGAGCCTGCTCTAACCATAAAGGGCGGACTTGAAAAAATTAAGCTGCAACTGCAATATGGCTACAGCGTAAACTTGTCCAATAGTCATTTTAAACAAGATAATTCGTTCCTAACCATAGGACTCAATTTTAACTTTAACTTTAACACACAATAACCCATTATAAAACTATTAACGTTTTATATTTTATCTTTTTTGCGCTAGTAGTAAGTGCAAAAGAAGAAACCGTTTTGTACGATTTGATAATATTTTTGTTTTTTATTACATCATAAAAAATATATAATTTTATCAGGCTATGAATTCTACAAAAACTCCATTTATAAACCAAGAAGAAACGCTGCAAAAAGTTTTACAAAGTAGTTATACCGAACGTTTTTATATGCTGATGAAACTAATAAGAATAAGTAAAATGCTTTCAAACGCAACTATAATTCATTCAGATAGAAAATAGCCATTACATTTCTGCTTCTTTGTCTTATTTCGTACATTTGTGGTGTAATATTTAAACTAATTTACCATGCCAGTTATGGAAGCCACAAAAACAAGATCAGAAGAATTAATTGCCTTAGAAGATAAATATGGAGCGCATAATTACCACCCATTACCGGTTGTTTTAGATAGGGGAGAGGGCGTATTTGTTTGGGATGTAGAAGGTAAAAAATACTACGATTTTTTGTCGGCTTATTCTGCGGTAAATCAGGGTCATTGTCACCCAAAAATTACATCTGTTTTTATTGAACAAGCAAAAAAACTGGCATTAACATCGCGTGCATTTTATAATAGCGCCTTGGGCGAATACGAAAAATTTATTACTAATTATTTCGGTTACGATAAAGTTTTACCTATGAACAGCGGTGCAGAAGCCGTTGAAACCGCTATAAAATTGGCTCGCAAATGGGGTTACGAAAAGAAAGGCGTAAAAGAAAATCAAGCTAAAATTGTTGTTTGCGCCGGTAATTTTCATGGGCGCACGGTAAACATTATTTCTTTCAGCACGGATGAAGATTCTCGTGAAAATTTTGGTCCGTTTAATACTGGTTATACCATCATTCCATACAATGATTCAAATGCTTTAGCAGAAGCCTTGAAAGATGAAAACATAGTTGGCTTTTTAGTTGAACCTATTCAAGGCGAAGCCGGAGTAATGGTTCCGACGGAAGGCTATTTGAAAACATGCTTTGATCTTTGCAAAAAACATAACGTGCTTTTTATAGCCGATGAAATTCAAACTGGTTTATCTCGTAGCGGTCGTTTATTGGCTTGCGATTGGGAGAATGTACACGCCGATGTTTTAATTTTAGGTAAAGCACTTTCGGGCGGTATGTACCCGGTGTCTGCCGTACTTACTAATGATGAGGTTATGATGTGCATTAAACCTGGTCAGCATGGCTCTACCTACGGTGGAAACCCAATTGCGGCAAAAGTTGCCGTAGCTGCTTTAGAGGTTTTACGCGATGAAAAATTATCGGAACGTGCAGAATATTTAGGGCAAATCTTCCGTGAAGAATTAAGAAAAATAAAATCTCCATTGTTAAAAGAGGTTAGGGGCAAGGGCTTATTAAACGCTATTGAAGTGCATGAGCATCCTGATAAAACAGCTTGGGAAATGTGCCTAAAATTAGCTGATAAAGGGTTGTTAGCGAAGCCTACACATGGCAATATCATTCGTTTTGCGCCACCTTTAGTTATTACCGAAGAGCAAATAAAAGAGTGCGCTAAAATTATTGCCGAAGTTATAGAAGCGTTTTAATTTTTTTAGAAAATCTATACGAAGTCGCCCATTTAATTTGATGTGCCTTAAAAAAATGTTAATAGTATGATGTTACTTCTAAAAAGAAAAATAATTGTGCTCTCACTAATTACGCTGACAAGTTTTACCTTGTTTGACAATGGTAAAGATGCTTACATAATGTACGATAGTGCTGGCAAGAAAACTGATTATAGCAAACTATTGCTTGAAGCAAAAAAGGCCGACATTATTCTTTTTGGAGAATTGCACGATAACCCAATTTGCCATTGGTTACAAAAGGAATTAACGCAAGATTTATATACCGATAAAAAGGAGAAAATAGTTTTAGGCGCTGAAATGTTTGAGGCTGACGATCAAATTGCTATTGATGAATATGTAAATGGGCGCGTTAGCGAAAAGACTTTTAAAGATGAAGTTAAACTGTGGAATAATTTTTCTACCGATTACAAACCTCTACTTG
>JBDTJJ010000031.1:0-4082 GCA_039935895.1 Bacteroidia bacterium
AATATGCGGCGTTAGCGATATTTGGGCATGATGCAAAATAGCTTCGCTTGGCTTAGGCTCGTTATCAAAAACATCTAAACAAACGTGCGCAATTTTTTTATTGTTCAATCCGTTTAATAAAGCAGCTTCGTCAATAACGCCGCCACGTGCTGTGTTTATTAAGATTACACCGGCTTTCATTTTAGCAATTTCAGCATCGGTAATTAATTTACCACCCGGAACGTGCACGGTAATAAAATCACTTTTTGCATATAGATCATCTAAAGAAACAGTTGTAATATTTACTTCTGCATTGGCTAAACCATGAATTTCTAAATGAAGTTTGGCTTCTTTTACAAAAGGATCGAAGGCTAAAACTTTCATACCGCAACCTAACGCAATTTTTGCCACTTGTTGTCCGATGCGCCCAAAACCAATGATACCAAAGGTTTTGTCTCTAAGCTCAATACCTTTTGCGTATTTCTTTTTTAAATCATCAAATTTATCTAAACCGTTTGCAGGCATTTGACGATTGCTATCATACAAAAAACGAACGGCATTAAATAAATGTGCAAACACCAATTCTGCTACGGCATTAGATGATGCAGCTGGTGTATTAATGACTTGTATGTTTTTACCGCGCGCATAATCAACATCAATATTATCCATACCAACGCCGCCGCGACCAATAACTTTTAAATTGGGGCAAACATCAATTAACTCTTTACGCACTTTGGTTGCGCTACGCACCGTTAAAGCAATGTAACCTTTATCGTTAAGTTCTTTGGCTAAATTTTCTTGCGCTACTTTTTCGGTAACCACTGTAAAACCTGCTTGTTCAAGCATTTGTTGTCCTACTGCATCAATGCCATCATTGGCTAAAATTTTTTTGCTCATATATTATTTCTGTCTTTTGTACGCTGTATATTGTATTAAGTCTGAGTACAGAATACAATGTACAACATACAATTGTTACGCAAATTTCTTTTCAAATTCTTTCATTGTGTCAACCAACACCTGCACACTGCTTAAAGGCAAGGCATTGTATAAAGATGCTCGGTAGCCGCCCACATCACGGTGTCCGCGTATGCCACTAATGTTGGCATCTTTCCAAATCTTATCAAACTCGGGTTCTAATTCAGGTTTGTTAGTCAAGAAACAAACATTCATGTTACTTCTATCTTCTTTTACAACCGTTCCAAAAAATAAAGAGTTTCGATCAATTTCGTTGTATAATAAATCTGCTTTTTGTTGATTTACTTTTTCAATCCAAGCAATACCGCCGTTTTTCTTTAGCCATTGCATAGTAAGTAACGTAACATAAATTGGAAACACCGGCGGCGTATTATACATGCTATCTCCTTTAATATGTACTTGATAATCTAACATAGAAAGCATTTTTCTACCCGTTTTACCAAATACATCTTTTTTTACCATTATCATGGTAGAGCCTGCGGGACCTATATTTTTTTGAGCTCCGGCATAGATTAAAGAAAAATCTTTTGCGTTTACTTTACGACTAAAAATATCAGAACTCATATCGCAAACCAAAGGAATATTTGTTTTTGGAAACTCTTTTATCTGCGTACCGTAAATAGTATTGTTTGATGTAATGTGTAAATAATCTGCATCGGTTGGAATTTCAAATCCTTTAGGAATGTAGTTGAATTTTTTATCTTCAGACGAAGCAATCACTTTGGTATTGCCAATAATTTTAGCTTCTTTAATAGCTTTGCTTGCCCAAACACCTGTGTTTACGTAAGCTGCAGAGCCATTTTCTTTTAATAAATTGTACGGAACCATAGCAAACTGTGTGCTGGCACCACCACCTAAATAAATAACTTCATACTCATCGCCTACTTCAAAAAGTTCTTTTACAATAGAACGAGCTTCGTCCATTACTTTTTCGTAGTTTTTGCTGCGATGAGAAATTTCTAATAACGAAAGGTTAAGATTATCAAAGTTTATACAGGCTTCTGAGGCTTGCTTTAAAACTTCTTCGGGTAAAATACCCGGACCAGCGCTAAAATTGTGAGGTTTCATTCTTTATAGTTTTATTTAGAGAACAAAGCTACTATTATTAGTTTTGTTGAGCGTAATTTTATCAAACAAAATATTCACTTTAAAAGTGCGTTATACATCGGTATTGAACAAATATTTACTATATATTTTATTGTTTTGGTTGATTGCACTATCAGCAAAGGCGCAGAAAAAAATTGCGCTTATAGTTGATATTAGTGATAATCATGCGGTTATAAAAAAGTTAAAAACTAAACCTTTTTATGAATCTAAACAGTTAGTTGAAGAAGAGGTAAACAACATCGTTTCTTCGCTTAGAAGCGAGGGTTATTTATTGGCCGACGTAGATTCTCTCCATTATGATTCTTTATTATGCAAAGCATTTTTACATAGTGGTGTAAAATATAAATGGGCGCATCTTAAAAAAGGAAATGTAGATGATGAAATACTTGGCAACACGGGTTTTAACGAAAGATTATATGCCAACGTAACATTTTCGCCAAAGGAAGTAAGTAGCTTAATGGAAAAATTACTTGCTTATTGTGATAACAACGGCTACCCTTTTGCGCGTGTAAAGCTTGATAGCGTTGTTATTGAAGATAACGCCATTACGGCTCGATTAAAAATAACCAAGCATCGTAAAATAAAAATTGATAGTTTAATTATTATAGGAACAGCTAATATTAAAAAAAGATATTTATACCGTTACTTGCATATTAAAGAAGGGAGTTTGTATGACGAACATCAAATTAGGCAAATAGAACAACGCATAAGGCAACTGCCCTTTGTAAAACAAACCAAACAGCAAATTGTAAAAATTACCGATAAAGACACCAAGCTTATTTTATTTTTAGATAAAAAAAGCGCTAGTCAGTTTGATGGTATTATTGGTTTGCAACCGCAGCCTAGTGGTAAAACGGTGCTGACGGGTAACGTTAGTATTAAATTGTACAACGGTATTTTTAGGCGCGGTGAGTTATTTAATTTGGCTTGGCAACGCTTGCAATATCAAACACAAAATTTTACCTCTAACATTGTCTATCCGTATTTGTTTAATACACCTTTGGGTGCAGATTATTCGCTTACTATTTACAAAAGAGATACTACCTATATTGATATTCAAAACAATATTGGTATTCAGTATTTATTTAGTGGCTTAAATTATTTTAAAGTCTTTTTTAAGCAACACAGCTCAAATCTTTTATCTACAAGCGGCTTGGTAGGCGCAACTACGTTACCCGGTTATGCTGATATAAGCACAGGCTCTTATGGCGTAGCTTTTTTTTATGAAAAACTAAATTATAAATTTAATCCGCGAAGTGGGATATCAATACACATTAGTGCCAGTGCAGGAAACAGAAAGATACATCAAAACCCAAAGCTAGATGCCGATTTATACACAGGCATAAAATTAAGCAGCACGCAATATCAAACCGATGCCAACATTGCCGGTTATATCCCTTTGTTTAAATACAGCGCGATTAAATTGGCGTTTCAAGGCGGAAGTTTAAATAGTCCGCAATTGTTTACCAATGAGCTTTACCGCATTGGTGGTTTTAAAAGCATTCGTGGTATTGATGAGCAATCTATTTACGCAAGTACATTTGGTATTGCAACCTTTGAGTATCGTTTTTTGTTTGAACAAAATTCTGCCTTTCTTTTATTTGCCGATGGTGGTTGGTATCAAAACGCATCGTATAATTTCAACCTCAGCAACCCAGGCAAAAAAAATTATGATATGCCTTATAGCATTGGTGCTGGTGTTATGTTTCAAACCAAAGCGGGTGTTTTTCAATTAAACTATGCCATCGGACACCAATTTAACAACGATTTTAGTTTAAAAACAGGTAAAATAAATTTCGGCATTGTAAATACGTTTTAAGCACGTTCTAATAATTGACTAACTTTGCTCTTCATTTTTGTAAGAGATAAAATATGCCAGAAGTCGTAAAACCATACAATCAAAATCAAGGTAAAAAAGAGCAAGTTGCCGAAATGTTTAACAATATTGCTTTTCGTTACGATTTTTTAAACTCACTTTTATCCTTAGGCATACACAAGGGCTGGCGCAAAAAAGCAGTGGC
>JBDTJJ010000032.1:0-5718 GCA_039935895.1 Bacteroidia bacterium
TGGATAGCGCAATTAATTGTAATAGATTGGATATTACCTTACAACAAAATACCCGATGTAATTACCGCTGGTTGTGGGTCGCATAACGGACGCTACAGCAGGCACAATGCAAACAAAGAAATGAATTTACCCATAAAAACAACTCAGTTTAGTAAAATAGAAATTCTACTTTTTAGAGACACGCCAGAACCCGAAATAAGTGACAGCGTTTTAGTTTTAAAATCTCTTTTGCTGCGCGAAACCAAAAAGCTGCAAGACTTAAATAGCGCCCAAACTTACACTGCCACCAACACGCTAACATATTACATGCTACCCATTATTATGATGTGTTCGCTACTTTCAACCCTGTTTTTATTCATCAAAAATATTGAAGTAAAAGCCTTTTTTTATTTTATATTTTTTATTAATGTAGGTTCTATAATTGCGTTGATAAGTTATTTTGTAACCATAAAAATGCAGTAGGTTTTGCGTTAGGGATTGAAGCAAGAAAGCCTTTTAAAATAATTTTTAAAAGCTTTACTGCGAAAAGCCCGACGGCGAAAGAGATTGCTTCACTTTGTTCGCAATGACGAAAAGCCGTAACGCCCAAATAAACTATTTAGTTTGATTCCAGGTTTTGTAAATAGCTTGCTGTTGCGGTCGATTTGATTCAATTTCGGTAAGTGGTTCGCAAGGTTTTAAAGTTGCATAAAGTTGCGCGGGCAATTGCTGATATAGTTTTGTGCCTTCGGTTTTCCAAGCAATCATTTCATCGCTTACATCTTTTACCACTTTAGCTGGGTTACCAACAACTACTTTTCGAGCTTCAATAACCATGTTTGCGGGTACAAATGTTAGTGCACCGATGATGCAATTATCTCCAATTTCAACATTATCCATTACTACGGCATTCATACCAACTAAAACATTTTTGCCAATAGTACCGCCGTGTATAATGGCTCCGTGCCCAATGTGTGCGGCTTCTTTTAATACAGTTGTAACGCCTGGAAACATGTGCACGGTACAGTTTTCTTGCACGTTGCAACCATCTTCAATAA
Organism: Bacteroidia bacterium; assembly: GCA_039935895.1. Taxonomy (GTDB): domain Bacteria; phylum Bacteroidota; class Bacteroidia; order B-17B0; family Aurantibacillaceae; genus PALSA-968. Next base: position 1,038 of record JBDTJJ010000032.1, read on the forward strand.
TAATTTGTCCCCAATCGCCACGAATGGCAGCACCCGGCCCCACATACACATTTTTGCCAATGATAACATTACCTGTTACGCAAGCCTGGGGATGTATAAAAGAGCTTGGGTGTATTACAGGTTTGTAGCCGTTAAATTCGTAAATCATAGTACAAAACTAATAAATATGCACATACATAAAGTGCTTTTTAGTAGCTTTATGCACATGAAAAAATGCTTTTTACTCGTTTTGTTTTTTTGTTGTTATTTATTGTTTCCCGTTTTTTTTGAAGCTTCATCAGGTAAGGCTCAAACGGCATTAGATACCTCTTTTATAAACAAAGAATTGAAACAGATTGACAAGTTGTTGGAAAGCAATGTAGATTCTGCCGGCGAAAAAATCAAACGCTGTAAAACAAACTGCTTAAAAAATAATTACTTTGTTGGGCTTACAAAAGCTTTACTGCAATTAGCCAGGTATTATACCTTAAAAGGTAAAACAGATTCGAGTTTAGTGTACCTTCCTCAAGCAATAGCCGAAGTACAAAAAACAAAAGACACCACCTTATTGATTAACAGCTACCTGTTTTATGCTCGAAATTTAGCTACCGCATCTAAATACGAAACAGCTATCTCTCAAGTATTGATAGCACAGAAGTATGCAGAAAATCAACGAAATTTTAAATTAAAAATAAAAGTATTTCATGATTTAGGGTATATATATAGTGCAATGAATTTGCACAGCAAGGCTATACAATATTTTTCTAAAGGATTATATATTAGCAAAATCAATAAGGATACCTTTAATTTTGCCAATATTTCTGCACGTTTAGGAGGCGAATTTAATTATATCAAATTATATGATTCGTCGCTGTTTTACAATTTGCAAGGACTTTCTTATTTTAAAAAATTGAACCATAAACGAGGTATCGGTGCGTCTATGGTTAATTTGGCAAGTACCTATACTGCACTACATTTATACGATAAGGCCACAGAAATTACTAAACAAGCTATTAAACTTAGAACCGAATTAGGCGATAATTATGCCGTAACGATGCTTAAAGTTAATTTAACTGATTGTTATTACGCAAAACAAGATTATAACCAAGCGCTTGAACTGGCTAAAGAGTGCGAAAACTTAGTGAAAACGCAAAACGAAAGCGAACTTATACTACAAAATTTCAATAGTTTAAAAAAAATTTACCGGAAACTAAATAATAACGAGCGCTCTTATTTTTATTCGGAAAAATATATAGATTATAAAGACAGCATTTTTGAAGCTACTAATTTTAAAACACTTAATGAACTTCAGGTAAAATATGAAGCAGAAAAAAATGAACGAGAAATTAAATTACTGCAAGTTGAAAATCAAAATAAAGAACAACAAGCCAATACTGAACGAAAATCAAGAAATATTATTATAGTGGCAGTTAGTTTAGTTGCTTTGTTGATAGGTTTCTTTACACTCTTATTACTCAATCGATTTAGAATCATTAAAAAACAAAACAACATCATTGCACGTCAAAAACATATAGTAGAAGAGAAACACAAAGAAATAACCGATAGTATTACTTACGCCAAACACTTGCAACAAGCTATTTTACCACCACAAGAATATATTAACCAATATTTGCCTCATAATTTTGTATTATATAAACCCAAAGATATTGTTGCCGGCGATTTTTATTGGATGGAAGTTATAGGCAATCTTATTTTTATAGCTGCCGCTGATAGCACAGGGCACGGCGTTCCAGGAGCAATGGTATCAGTTGTATGTTCAAATGCGCTAAACAGAACTGTTAAAGAGTTTAAAGAAACTCAAACCGGAAAAATACTCGATAAAACAAGAGAACTTGTTATAGAAACGTTTGAAAAAAGCCAAAGTGAAGTAAAAGACGGCATGGATATTTCTTTATTGTGTATAGATAATTCGTTAAAAAAAATATTTTGGAGTGGGGCTAATAACCCTTTGTGGTACATCCAAAGCAATGAATTAAAAGTGATAACAGCTAATAAACAGACTATAGGCAAAACAGATAACCCACATCCTTTTACTACCCACGAAATACCTTACCAAGAAAACACGTTGTTTTATTTATTTACCGATGGCTTTGCCGACCAGTTTGGCGGCCCGAAAGGCAAAAAATTTAAATACAAACAGTTTTTAGACATACTGCTAAACAACCATAATTTGCCTCTTGCACAACAAGCCAGTTTACTAAACCAAACTTTTAATGATTGGAAGGGAGTTTTTGAGCAAGTAGATGATATGTGTGTTATTGGTGTTAAAATATAATTTAAACAAGGTTAATACCACAAATAGGCTATCTTTTAGCCTAAATTAAGCGTATATTTGTAGGGTTAATAACAACAACAAAATGGCAGATATTTTAAAAACCCGTTTCGGACAATCACAACGTATTTTTATTAATACACTTCGTCAACGCGTAGATCAATACTTTAAAACCAACGAGATTGCTAAACAAGGAAACGCAAACATGGTTTTAAAAACCATTGCTATGTTTTCTATTTATTTGGTTCCTTATTTTATTATTCTTTTTGGAGGTATTCAATCTAATTTAATTTTGCTTTCGCTTGCGCTTATCATGGGTTTAGGTATGGCTGGTATTGGTTTATCGGTTATGCATGATGCTAACCATGGCAGTTACTCTAAAAACCCAATAGTAAATACATTTATGTCGTATAGCATTTGCTTGGTAGGTGGTTTGCCTATTAACTGGCAGGTTCAGCACAATGTGTTGCATCATACCTATACTAATGTGCATGAGCATGATGGCGATTTAGATGGGCCGCCATTTTTACGTTTCTCTCCGCATACGCCACGCAAAAAAGTGCATAAATTTCAATTTTTATACGCTTGGTTTTTCTATGGATTTTTAACTATGAACTGGTCAACGGCAAAAGATTTTATTCAATTGGCTCGTTATCGCAAAATGGATTTGCTTAAAACTCAAAACAAAAAATATGGCAAACAATTAGCTTTATTAATCTTTACCAAAGTATTGTATTACGCCTATGTAGTTTTAATACCTATGTTAGTTTTAGATTTAGCTTGGTGGAAAATTATTATCGGTATTTTAGCTATGCATTATGTGGCTGGTATGGTATTATCTACCATATTTCAATCGGCACACGTGGTTGAAGAAGCTACTTTCCCCTTACCAAACGAAACTACTGGTAATATTGAAAATGACTGGGCAGTACATCAACTTTATACAACTGCTAATTTTGCTCAAAAAAGCAGGTTATTCTCTTGGTATGTTGGCGGTTTAAACTTTCAAGTAGAGCATCATTTATTTCCAAATATTTGCCATGTTCATTATAAAAAAATATCTAAAATAGTAGAAGATACCGCTAAGGAATTTAATTTCCCGTACCACACTCAACCTACCTTTTTAGGTGCGTTGTGGTCGCACTCTAAATTGCTTTGGCGTTTAGGCAGAGCTTAATTTTAACAGCCTTTAAATTATTTGTAGATTTGCCGTCAGTAAAAAAACGCATTACGTAATTTATGAAGTTAACCGAAAAAATCTCGCAAAGTAAAAGCACTTTATTTTCTATCGAAATTCTTCCTCCTTTAAAAGGAAAAAGTATTCAATCTATTTACGATTCTATCGATCCTTTAATGGAATTTAAACCTGCGTTTGTAGATGTTACTTACCATCGTGAAGAATACGTTTATAAAAAACGCGAAGGTGGTTATTTAGAAAAAGTATCTATACGTAAACGACCGGGTACCGTTGGTATTTGTGCCGCTATTATGAATAAATATGATGTAGATGCTGTGCCACATATTATTTGCGGAGGTTTTACCAAAGAAGAAACTGAAAATGCGTTGATTGATTTGCAATTTTTGGGTATTGACAATGTACTTGCTTTACGCGGAGATTCTATTAAAACAGAAGCTGCATTTGTACCTGAGCCGGGCGGACATATTTACGCACTTGATTTGGTAGAACAAATTGATGGCATGAATAAAGGCAAATACATTGATGATGAAATGAAAGATGCCGAACCCACTAATTTTTGTGTAGGTATTGCCGGTTATCCCGAAAAACATTTTGAAGCGCCAAATATGTACAGCGATTTAAAACACCTGAAAGCCAAAGTAGATGCGGGTGCTGAGTATATTGTAACACAAATGTTTTTTGATAATGCTAAATATTTTGAGTTTGTAAAAAATTGTCGCGATAACGGAATTAATGTTCCAATTATTCCGGGTTTAAAAATGATTACGCAAAAAAAACAATTAAATGCCTTGGCAAAAATTTTTCATATAGATATGCCAATTGATTTATATAAAGAAGTTGAAAAATGCAAAGATGATACTCAGGTGAGGGAAGTCGGCATTAACTGGGCAATACAGCAAAGCAAAGAACTTATTAAAAATAAAGTGCCTTGTATGCACTTTTATACCATGGGCACTTCAGAAACCACGCGCCGTGTGGCTTCTCAGGTTTTTTAAACAATGAGTAAGCAAGAAAAACAAACAGCTAAAGATAGAGCCGGCTTAGGTTTTGGCACTAAAGATTTTAATAAAAATACGCGTTTTTTAAATAAAGATGGTACCGTTAACGTAAGGCGTTTAGACGGAGATTTCTTAGGGCGTATAGATATTTACCACTCGCTTATTACTATGAAATGGAAAAACTTCATTTTTATGGTACTAAGTGGTTATTTT
>JBDTJJ010000033.1:0-2853 GCA_039935895.1 Bacteroidia bacterium
ATTTCTTGTAAAATTTTATGTTCGTTGTGTTGATGATAAGATTTTAGTGGTTTACTAATCTGAAGATGTTTTAACAAATAGATAGTGTTGCGTGTATCTTCCGCTAAAATTAAATCACATTCTTTTAAAATTCTGATCGCCCGTAGGGTAATATCCTCTAGGTTTCCAATGGGTGTGGGCACTATATATAATTTGGCCATTTAGTTCAATGATTAATTAATGAGTTATGTTTTGTGGATTTAATTGGAAATATTTCTTCAAATTTACAATCTATCACGCTAAAAATTATACAATGTTTATTGAATTGTTTAAAATTAAAAATAATTTAATGTAATACCCCTTGTAATTGATGTTAAATATTTTTATTATTGTAAGACGAATGAGGAGGCTGATTACCATAGTTTTATTTTTTGTGGGTGTAGCCATACTTACGCCTTCTGTTGGCTTTGCACAAAAAAATTATCACGAAAATACCAAGGGCGGAAGAAAAAAAGAAGGTAGAAATCAAACATCAGGAACTTTATCAAGAAGAGGAAGTATATTTAAACGTAAGGCCAGCGCCGGTAATGCCGATGCTTTTGCCAGTAACCGTGCAAGTGGCGGCGGTTTTTTTCATAAAATTTTTCATGGTGATGGAAGCAGGGCACCAAGAAACGCTTCTTTAAGAAAGACTAAGCCAGGCAAGGTTCAAAATCATGAACAAGGTAAATTATTTAAACGTAATGCATCTAAGCATAAATTGGGTAACGAAAAATTTCAAAGCAGGCAGCGGAAAGAGCGGTCTAGAAATAGATCTCGTGGAGGTTCGTTTTCTAAGTAGATAAAATCTGCTAAATAGTTCAAATAAAATCTGCTAAAAAAATTATTAATGCTATCTTTAGTATCAATATGCGACACCTTATTTATATTTTATTTTTTTTAGTTACATGGCAAGCCGCTATTGCTCAAGATGATAGTGAAGGAAATGAGTATGACAAAGCCATCGAAAGCCGAAAGGTACACACCGATTTTAAAGAATCTTTATTTTCTTTTAGGTTTTCTACCACGCTACCTACGCCAATGTCTAATGGGGTATTGCGCACAAAATTTAGAGGTATTTATGAGGTCAATCTTTCTTTTAATTTAAGATTAGCCAATAACTTTTTTGCAGGTTTTGGTTTTAAAAATGCCGTATTGGGAGCAAATGCAATTCCAAATCCAGATACATCAAAAAATGCCAAGTACTTTGATATAAATACAAAAATGCACATGTACACTGGGTACTTAAAAGTAGGTTATAATAAATTCCACACCGAAAATATATTTTCAACCTTTGCTTTAAACTTAGGCTTTAACACATCTAATTTTACCAATGTAGTTAATCCAAAAAAAGAAACTAATCTTAATCCAGCTTATAGTTCAATGGTTATAGAGCCTGAGTATAGTTTAAATTTTGCTGTAGAAGAAAATTTTTCCATAGGTATTTTTGTATCATATAATTTTATGCCAACCGTTTTTAATCCAAATAATATTGCCTTTCAAGATGTAACCAGTTTAACAGGTTTAAACCAAACACACATTACCGGCATACTTAATTTTGGATTTGGATTTTACTATGGCTTAGGTAAAAAATTTACGCGAAGAGATAAGAACAGGTAGTGGAACCGGCTGACATACTTAAAAAATACTGGGGCTATAACGAGTTCCGCCCTATGCAAGCAGATATTATAAAATCTGTTTTAGCCAAAAAAGATACCCTTGCTTTATTGCCTACGGGGGGCGGAAAATCTGTCTGCTATCAAATACCGGGTTTAGCTATGGAAGGCTTATGTATTGTTGTTTCACCACTTATTGCATTGATGCAAGACCAAGTAGATCAGCTTACTAAAAAGGGAATTAAAGCTATTGCTATTACTTCTGCCATGAATTTTAGGGAGATTGATACCACGTTTAATAATGCCATCCATAACAGTTATAAATTTTTGTACATCTCTCCCGAAAGAATTCAAACGCCTTTATTTTTACGAAAGTTACCTTCTTTAAATATTAATTTAATTGCGGTTGATGAAGCGCATTGTATTTCTCAATGGGGTTATGATTTCCGTCCGGCCTATCTTTCTATAAAAAAAATTAGAGAGCTAAAGCCCGAAGTGCCTTTGTTAGCGGTTACTGCAACGGCAACGCAAAAAACTGCCGATGATATTTGTAAGCAATTAGAATTTAAAAATCATGAAGTATTTAAGACTTCTTTTGCCCGAAAAAATTTGCATTATCACATCAAGCAAGATGAAAATAAAATGCAAACACTTTTAAATCTTTGTAATAAAACAAAAGGCTCTGGTATTGTTTATGTTAGAAACAGGCGTAAAACAAAAGAGATTGCCGATTTTTTAAATCAAAACAAAATTAATAGCGATTTTTATCATGCAGGTTTAGAAGCTACCGAACGTGCTAAAAAACAAAGCGATTGGATTAATAATCGTAAACGAATTATTGTCAGTACCAACGCATTTGGTATGGGCATTGATAAACCCGATGTTCGTTTTGTAGCTCATTTAGATTTACCCGATAGTTTAGAAGCTTGGTTTCAAGAAGCCGGCCGTGGTGGTAGAGATGGCAATGTTGCGTATGCGCTCACGCTTTACCACCAATCAGATATTATAAACCTGAAAGATCAATTAGAGCAAGCCTTTCCAAGCATCGAACAAATTAAGCAAACCTATTCTGCCATCTGTAATTTTTACCAAATTGCAGTTGGTGCAGGTAACGGACTTAGCGTAAATTTTAGCTTAGATGAAATAAGCGCACGTTTTAAATTACATCCAATTGTGGTTTATAATTCAGTTAAATTTTTAGAGAAAGAAAATTATTTTT
>JBDTJJ010000034.1:0-3615 GCA_039935895.1 Bacteroidia bacterium
TTACAATTTATGATGATAAGCCTTAAACCTAGCAGAAATATGGAGGTTTATAATTCTCTTGCCAATCAGGATATAGTTGGCACAAGAGATTATACTACTCAGCAAAATAATATTCGATATGTGATGCTTTTAAATGATAGTTTCTCCTCAAGAATTAATTTAATTGAATTAAGAAAGAGAAGTGATAATTTATATAAGGAAATCGAAAAAATTAAACTCGGTTTATTAAATACTATTGAAGATAAGAACGATACAGCCATTGATTACGCAAGAATACCGCTTCATTATGAAGGTAATGATAATATACCCAACAGTTATTTATTTGATAATCTCGGCCAGCCAAAACCCGCGTTAAGCAGTGTAAGAAATGACGTAGATTCTTTTAATATATATATTAAAACCGCTTACAAAAAAAATAGTTTTGGAATGATAAATACAAAAGGGACAAAAGATGTAAAAGGAGATGGGCATATAATTCCCTGGGAAATATTCAACTTTTATCAGGTACCATTTAGCGTTGTACTTCGCAACTTAACTCAAATGCAATTAGATATTCGGGTTATAGAAGCAACTTGCATCCATTAAAAAATATAAAGGCGTACTGGTATGTAGTGCGCCTTTATTTTTTTACTCTCTCGTCCTGAAATAGGTTTATATGCTTACTCATAGTTCTTTTAATTTTTTACGCTTAATTTTTAATTATAGTAAGTTTGTAAAAAATACTGCGTGCATAATAAACCAGATAACGAGCTTACTTTAAAGCAACTTGTAGAGAGTTACAAGGGTTTGGTATTTAACACAGCTATTAGTTTTTTGCAGCATAGAGAAGAAGCAGAAGATATTACCCAAGAGGTTTTTATAGAAGTGTATCAATCGCTGGCAAAATTTAAAGAACAGTCAAGTATTTCTACTTGGATATATAGAATAACCGTTAATAAATGCCTTGACCATTTGCGCGGTAAAAAACGACAGAAGCGTTTTGGTTTTATTACTAATTTATTTCATCACGAGACAGGAGAAGTGTTACACGAAATTTCTCATTTTGATCACCCAGGTATTGAGTTAGAAAAAAAAGAGAAAGCAAATATTTTATTTAAAGCGATTGAAAAATTGCCCGAAAATCAAAAAACAGCCTTTATACTTTGGCATATAGAAGAGTTGCCTCAAAAAGAAATAGCCACTATTATGCAAAACTCAGTAAAAGCTATCGAGTCGTTGTTACTAAGAGCTAAAACTAATTTACGTAAAGAATTAGAAAAGATATACCCTGAGCGAAGGAATTAAGATAATTAAACGTCTAAAGTAAAGAAATGGAAAAAGAAAGCTGGATAAACGAAGTAATGGATAGCACAAAAGGCATGAAGCCCTTAGATGCTAATCCGTTTCTATTTGAAAAAATAAGTTTAAAAATTGAAGCGAAAAAGAGTGACATATCACAGGTTAAAGCGTTTTCTAAAAGTTGGGCGTTAGCAGCAAGCTTGGTACTTATAATAAACATAGTATCGTTTGCCTATATAATAAAAGATAAGCCAAGCGCTCAAAAAGAAATGGGTTACACAGCTTTGTCTAAGGAGATGGGCTTAACATCAACCACAAATTATTAAAGTCATGCAAAATTCTCAATTAAAATTTTGGAAATGGACAGTAATATTACTTGCTGTATTAAATATTGTTTTGCTTACAAGTATTTGGTTAAAAAAAGATAAATCGAATGAAATGCAAAGACCACCCAACGGAGAAAAAGCAGCAGATTTTTTAATTGAACAACTAAAATTTTCTACGCAACAACAAACTGATTTTAGCAAACTAAAACAAATACACCGTCATGCTGTAGATTCTATACGAGAAAGCGGAAAAGAAATTCATCGTTTGTTTTTTGATAATTTAAAAAATGAAAAAGCAGATACGGTTGAAGTGCATAAATTGGCTCGAGCCATTGCAGATAACCAAACCCAAATAGAGATAATAACTTTTACTCATTTCGAGCAAGTCCGCAAGCTTTGTAACGAACAGCAAAAAATAAAATTTGATGAAATTATACAAGAGGTATTAAGAAAAATGGCAGGACAAAATAGAAGAGGTCCGCCACCATCGCCAAATAACTAAATTATTCTAAATAATAAGCATTAGCTTGTTTTGTTAAATTGCATGAGAGTAAACAAAATACCATATCTTTTCATTGCATTTATTACACTTAGTGCCGCTTTCTATGTAAAAAATGATAAAACAAAATTTGTAATACCTAAAGGTTGGCCAAAACCGCATTACTATTTTAAAAATAATCCGCTTACGTTGCAAGGTTTTGAATTAGGTAAACAATTATTTTACGACCCCATCTTGTCTTCCGATAGCACAATAAACTGCGCCAGTTGCCATTTATCGTTTACTGCTTTTACACACGCCGACCACCGTGTAAGCCATGGTATTCAAGGCTTGTTAGGCACCAGAAATTCACCCACACTAATTAACCTTGCTTGGAACACTTCGTTTATGTGGGATGGAAGCGTAACTAATTTAGAAGAGCAGGTAATAAATCCTATAACCAATCCGGTTGAAATGAATAGCAAATTAAGCGATGTAATTGTTAGATTAAATAAATCGCATACATATAAAATGCTATTCTATAAAGTATTTAATGACAGTTTAATTACAACGCAAAATCTTTTTAAATCGTTGGCGCAGTTTACTGGTAATTTGGTTTCGTGTAATTCTAAATACGATAGTATTATGCGTAAAGAAAAAAATGTTGCGTTTACAGTAAATGAATTAAATGGTTACAATCTCTTTAAAAAGAATTGCGCTTCGTGCCATGCAGAACCTTTGTTTACCAATTACAGTTTTGAAAACAACGGACTTGCCATGGATAGCGCATTAAAAGATATTGGCAGAATGAAAATAACTAACAACGCAACCGATTCCTTAAAATTTAAAGTGCCTACACTTCGCAACATTGAGTTTTCGGCACCTTACTTTCATGATGGACGATTTAATAAATTAAAAGAAGCGATAGAGCATTATACTAGCGGAATTGTTGATAGCCCAACATTAGCCAAGCAATTAAAAAATAAAATAAACCTCACAAAAGAAGAGAAGAAAGATTTGCTTGCTTTTTTGAAAACCTTAACCGATAAGCCTTTTTTGTATAATATTCAGTTCAGGCAAAAAGTTTCATCGTAAGCGAAGGATTTAAAAACTAATAACGTCTAACTACAAAAACCAACATATATGAAAAAAATAATTTCGGCAGGACTTGTAATTTTTGGAATGAATTTTACAGCCAATGCACAATTAAGCCCAGCTATAACCTCTTGGGTAATTAATACTACAGGTTTAACGGGATATAACTGCCCAACTTGTACAACACCTCATTACGGCACCATTGCAGCAGATGTGCAATCGGTTTACTACACATCAACCGATGTTTATATTGCAAGTCAAGGTGTACCCAGTTATAATGTTGGTCCATGGACAGGAAATCCAAATATACCAAGCGCACAAAACAAAACTTGGAAAATAACATTAAGTCCAGCTAATAATACCGGTACAAAAACAACTTCTGGCTTAGGGCTTATTGGAGTTTGGTCTAACGGTATTGGTATTTTTAATGGCATGGAT
>JBDTJJ010000035.1:0-4007 GCA_039935895.1 Bacteroidia bacterium
AGATGTCAAACTACTATTATTTGTAAATATCTGATTATTAGTTACTGTTCTTTCATCGTAATTTTGTTGATTTTGTTTCCGTATATTTTCATAAAAGTTATAATCTGGTGTAAATTTTTGTACATTAGGAACAAATGATGGATTGCTATAAGGACTGGTTGAATTAAAGTTTTGGTTGTTTTGATAAATATCGTATCCTCCGGTATAATTTTGTTTTATAGTGCCAGTTTTTTCCGAGAAGCCATTTTTGTTTTGATAAATATCATATCCCCCAGTATAATTTGGTTTTATAGTTTCAGTTTTTTCCGGGAAGCCATTTTTGTTTTGATAAATATCATATCCCCCAGTATAATTTGGTTTTATAGTTTCAGTTTTTTCTGGGAAGCCATATTGAGCGTTTATATTGAAAATTAATCCTATGTGTAATATTAATAATAGGGTTTTCATTAGTTTTGTTTTTTAATTTGTTTTCATAAGTGTCGGTCTTTTTTTTATAGAAATTGTTTAAGGATATACCCACCAAGTTCCATCAAGTAAGGTAATTTCTTTAATTTTTTCTATTTTGTTAGAGTCTTCACATAAACTTAAATTTACTCCTTCTTTGTCTTTTGTTATAAAGTCATACTTCTTAAAGTCTTCTTCAATGTTGATATAAAATACATCTTTTATTATTTTTTTACTGGCAGGATATTTAAAGACTATACCATACTCTTCTATGCGCGCTAAAATATCTTTAGATAGTTTTCTCATACCTGTTGCTGTTCCTGAATTCATATTTTTAAATTTAGTTAATTTTCCCGCTGACTTTAAGACTTTTCGGCATACTCCTAATTAATTAGCAAATGTATAGAAATTACCAAAAGGATGTGGTTTTTTAGTGCCAATACTCCATATGCTTAACCTCAATTGCCAAATCCGTAAGATCAAATGATGTATTCTCAATAAAAGCAGTATAAAGTAACTTATGAGATTAAATGGGTAAAATTGTTGATAAGTTTTTGTTTTTAAATGAGGAATTAGCCCAACTTTTGCGCCTTATTTACCCAATGTAATTGGGCTTGTGGAGTTATTTACGGAAATATTTTGAAAATAAATTAAAAAAAATGTTATTGTTCAAAAATAAAAACATACTTTTGCAAGCCCATTTAAAAAGTGGGATAATAATTTATTAATAGTTTAATGGTCCCGTAAGGGATTCAGAACAAAAACAAAAAACAATGGCAAGATCACTAAAAAAAGGCCCTTTTATAGACCATAACGTAGCCGAGAAGGTTGAGAAAATGGATAAAAGCGGTAAAAAATCGGTTATTAAAACTTGGGCTCGTCGTTCAACAATTCCACCAGAATTTGTTGGACATACGTTTGCTGTACACAACGGAAACAAATTTGTTCCGGTTTATGTAACAGAAAATATGGTTGGTCATAAGTTAGGTGAGTTTTCTCCTACACGTATATTCAAAGGCCACGCGGGTCACAATAAAAAATAATAATTAGATAAAAAATTAACAATGGGCAATAGAAAAAGATTAGTAGCTGAAGCTCGCAAGGAGGCAAATAAAAGTACCTACTTTGCAAAGCTAAACAGCTGTCCAACATCACCACGCAAAATGCGTATGGTAGCCGATTTAGTTCGTGGAAAAGAAGTTTATTTAGCACTTAATATCCTAAAATTTAACACTAAACATCCTGCAAAACGTTTAGAAAAACTGTTAACATCTGCAATTGCTAACTACGAGCAAAAAACAGGCTCAAGACCAGAAGAAAACAGTTTGTTTGTAAACCAAATTATGGTTGACAGTGCTTTGATGACAAAACGTATGTTGCCAGCACCACAAGGTAGAGCTTACCGCATGAGAAAACGCTCAAATCACGTAACATTAGTAATAGGTTCAAAACAAACAAAATAAAGGATGGGACAAAAATCAAACCCAATAGGTTTACGCTTAGGCATTATTAAAGGATGGGATTCTAACTGGTTTGGCGGAAAAGATTTTTCTGAGAAATTAGTTGAAGATACTAACTTACGTAAATATCTTAGAGCTCGTTTGCCAAAAGGCAGCATTTCTAAAATTGTTATTGAACGTACTTTAAAACTTATTACAGTTACTATACACACTGCTCGTCCGGGTATTATTATCGGAAAAGGTGGTAAAGAAGTTGATAAACTTAAAGAAGAACTTAAAAAAGTTACTAAAAAAGAAGTTCAAATAAATATATTCGAAATTAAGCGCCCTGAACTTGATGCACGCTTAGTTGCTGATAGTATCGCTCGTCAAATTGAAGGACGTATTTCTTACCGTCGTGCATCTAAAATGGCAATTGCTTCTACCATGCGCATGGGTGCTGAAGGGATTAAAATTAAAGTATCTGGTCGTTTACAAGGAGCTGAGATTGCTCGTTCTGAGTGGTACAAAGAAGGCCGTACACCATTACATACTTTCCGTGCAGATATTGATTATGCATTAGGTGAAGCACTTACAGCTTACGGTTTAATTGGCGTAAAAGTTTGGATTTGCAAAGGAGAAATTTATGGTAAACGTGATTTATCTCCTAACCAAGGAATGCAAAAAGATAACAAACGCGAAGGTGGTGGACCAAGACCAGGTGGAGATCGTAACGACAGAAACGATAAAGGTGCACCAAAGTTTAACAAACCACGCACACCACGTAAAGAAGATTAATAGTAGAGTTAAGAATTAGAATTTTAAGATAACATAGAAAACTTATACAATGTTACAGCCAAAAAGAACAAAGCATAGAAAAATGCACAAAATGAAAATGAAAGGCAACGCCAAACGTGGCGATCAATTAGCCTTTGGTTCATTTGGCATTAAAGCAACACAAGGATGTTGGGTTACAGCTCGTCAAATAGAAGCTGCCCGTGTTGCCATTACTCGTTTCATGAAACGTGAAGGACAAGTATGGATTCGTATTTTCCCTGACAAACCAATTACCAAAAAACCTGCAGAGGTACGTATGGGTAAAGGTAAAGGTGCTCCAGAATTATGGGTTGCTCCGGTAAAACCAGGTCGTATTTTATTTGAAGCAGAAGGTGTTTCTATCGAAACAGCAAAAGAAGCTTTACGTTTAGCGGCTCAAAAATTGCCAATCGTAACTAAATTCATCGTAAGAAGAGATTACGCAGAAGAAAAAGCAGTTTAATCTTCAAATTAAAAGAACAAATGACTCGAGCCTTGGGCGAATAGCATTTGACAAAAGAAGAAAAATAAAAAAGAACAAATGAAACAAAAAGATATCCAAGCACTTTCACTTCAGGAATTGAAAGAAAAAATACAAGAAGAAAAAGCAAACTTGACTAAATTAAATATTGGTCACCAAATTTCTCCTGTAGAAAACCCAATGACTATACGTACTGCACGCAAGTTAGTTGCACGTTTAAGCACAGAGCTTACTAAAAAAAGTAACGCTTAAAAAATAAAAAATCGAATAAGATTAAAATGGAAAATAAAGTAGTAGAAAGCACAGAAGCAACCAGAAACTTTAGAAAAGAAAAAGTGGGTGTTGTAAAAAGTAACAAAATGGAGAAATCTATCGTAGTTGCGGTTGAACGTAAAGTAAAACACGCAAAATATGGTAAGTTCTTAAATAAAACATCTACTTTTGTTGCGCACGACGAAAAAAACGAATGCTCAATTGGTGATACTGTACGTATTATGGAAACTCGCCCGTTAAGCAAAACAAAAAACTGGCGTTTGGTAGAAGTAATTGAAAAAGCTAAGTAATTAATACATCTGTAAGATATAAAAAATGGTACAAAACGAATCGAGATTAGCAGTAGCAGATAACAGCGGAGCAAAAGAAGTGCTTGTTATCCGTGTATTGGGTGGAACCAAAAAGCGTTATGCTTCTGTTGGAGATAAAATTGTTGTTACGGTAAAACATTCATTGCCTTCAGGCAACGTAAAAAAAGGTATCGTATCAAAAGCAGTAGTGGTGCGCACTAAAAAAGAAATTCGCAGAGCTGATGGTTCATACATTCGCTTTGA
>JBDTJJ010000036.1:0-6684 GCA_039935895.1 Bacteroidia bacterium
CAGTTAGCTACATCGCGCACATCTACATAACCGGTAATGCCTTCGGTGTAAATAGGCAAACCATTATAGCAACGCGTAATTAGTTGCGTAGAGCTTTGTCCCCAGCAACCCGCACCCAAAATAACAGAAGGATTAACCACCAATACATTCATGCCTTCGGCAGCGCCGCGCCAGGCTTCAAACTCGCCACGATATTTAGTTATGGCATACGATGAATTACCAGAAGATGTTTTCCACACAGAAAACTCATCTACATATTTTTTGTTGGCTTCAATTTGCAAAGTAGCCACAGAACTAACGTGACAAAAGTTTTTAATTCCTTTTTCTAAACAAGTATTTATAACGTGCTCGGTACCTTCAGCATTTATAGCGTACAATTTTTTGCTGTCGTTTTCATTAAAAGAAACTAAACCTGCGCAATGATACACTTGAGTTACATTGGTAAAAGGTTCTTGCAACGAAAAATAATCGGTAATATCAGCTTCGTGCCATTCTATTTGCGAAAAGTATTTTTCTACTTCATCTGTATAATAAGAAAGAATTTTTTTTGTGTTTTCTGTTTTAGATTTATCTCGATACAAGGCGCGTACTTTTTTATTTTGCATAAGCAAAGCTGCCGTAAGATGACTACCCAATAAGCCTGTTGAACCGGTTACTAAAATCACAGATTAAAATTTACAGCCGAACGAAGTGAATACATGAGTGCAAAAATACATAATAATTAAAAATGAATAAACAGTAACAAAGTTAAACATGCTAGCGAAGTAAACAAGCCAACTAAAAAACCAGAATAGACTTGCTTTGGCGTATGTTCATCTAAATATAAGCGCGAAAAGCCAATTAAACCGGCAATAGCTAAACAAATACAAATGGGTGTAATATCTCCGTTAGTAGAAATGTATTGATAAAAATAAATAACGCCTAAGCAACCACCAATAGCCGAACTATGTGCACTTATTTTTGTAAAGAAATTAATAAGAAAATCGATAGCAATAACAAGTAACGAAACCATAATTAGTTGTTTGAAGAAATATGGAATTGATAAATCATGCAGAATGTAAATTAAGCCAAGATATAGTGTAATGGTTGATAGATAAGGCAAAAAACGTTCGTTAGCTTGTTTGGCCTGCATACTTTTTATGTAGCCTAATTTTTTTAATAAAATCATATTTAACAAAGGAAGTATGATGGAGAAAACAACAACCGCACTAATTAAAAAGGCTTTTTTTACTGGGGAAACAAAAAAAGCAAAGTAGTTATTAGAAAATAAAAAGTATGCCATTAAATACGTTAGCATAAACATAGGATGAAAAAAATAAGATACTATGCTAGCTAATTTTTTCATAAAATTATTTATTGAAAAAAATATCGGCAATAGTAAAGGCAGAAAAAACAATACTTCCAATACCGTTAACAGTTCCAAAAGCTAAATTTACTTTACTTAAATCGTTAGGCTTAACTAAACGATGTTGGTAAATTAATAAACCAATAAAACACGCGGCTCCAATCCAATAAATAAAGCTAAAGTGTCCGTAAATTCCAACTGAAATAAGTAAAAGTGCGGTTACAATGTGTACCATTTCAGAAAACTTTAACGCACGTTTAATGCCTAACCATGCCGGAATAGAATATAAATGATGCGCTTTATCAAACTCGGCATCGGGCAAGGCATAAATAATATCGAAGCCGCCGCTCCAGGTAAATACAATAAAGGAAAATAAAAGTGGCAACAAACTAAATTCACCGGTAACGGTAAGATACGCACCAATAGGTGCTAAACTTAAACCAACGCCCAATATTAAATGGCAAAGTGGCGTAAAACGTTTGGTGTAACTGTATCCTAAAATAACAGCCAACGCAACGGGTGACAAATAAAAACAAATGGTATTAATGTAATAGGTTGTAACAATAAATGCTGCGGAACAAATAATTGTAAGTAGCAAAGCAGACGCAGGACTAATAACCCCCGCAGGTACTTCTCTGTTTTTTGTACGAGGATTTAATCCATCAAATTTTCTATCTATATACCTATTAAACGCCATGGCTGCACTACGCGCAAACACCATGCAGAAAATCATATAGGCAAACGTTTTTGCGTTAAAAAAATGTTCGTGTTTATAGGCCAACAAAAATCCAATCAAAGCAAATGGCATAGCAAATACCGTGTGACTAAATTTTATAAGCGACAAATATTGATTTACTTTTTTTAGCATGAGATTTCTTATCCTTTAAAAATAAAAATTATTGTAACTAAATAAATTACTGGGATAGAACTTAGAAATAAAGCAATAATTGCCGGATGATACCATTTGGTTTCTAACTGATATTGGGTACGACGAAAAACAACAAATACCGAACATATAATACCTGCAATAGCGCAAAACATGCCCCATTTTAATAATGAAATTGATAAACAAGACAAAGCAGCCAACACACCAAATATTACAGCAAAAAAAGTAAGTGTTTTTCCTAAACTCATTTTATTTGTTTACTAAATTTTCAGTTGCCACAACATGCGTTGCGGTTACAAGTCCGGCATCATTTATATTTTGCAAATAAACATCTTGCAGACTATTAATCAACTCCATCGAAAAAGGCATTTGCACTTTTATATAGTTATCAGTAAATCCGCTTATAAAACCATTTTTATTTTCAGCTTCAAACAAAACCTTACGTGTGTTGCCAATGTGTTGTGTATAAAATTCGCGTTGTTTTTTAGTCGATAAAATTCGTAGCATTTTATTTCGTTCTTTTCTTTCCACAATTGGTACAACCTTTTCAAGTTCAATCGCATCAGTATTTGGTCTTTCAGAATACGTAAATACATGCAGATAGGAAATATTTAACGCATTAATAAAATTATATGTTTCTAAAAATTCAGCTTCTGTTTCTCCAGGAAAACCAACAATAACATCAACACCAATACACGCATGTGGCATAACCTGGTTAATACGTGCGACACGTTCAACATAAAGCTCGCGCATATAACGTCTGCGCATTAATTTCAAAATAACATTACTTCCGCTCTGCAATGGCACATGAAAATGCGGAACAAATCTTTTAGATTGTGCCACAAAATCTATAATCTCATCGCGTAACAAATTTGGTTCAATAGAGGAAATCCGAAAGCGCTCAACACCTTCAACATTATCTAAAGCTTGTATAAGTTCTAAAAAAGTTTCTTGTTTATTCGCGGGTTTATGTTGGTTTATATTATGCTCATGTATTCGCTTCGCTCGGCTGTTTTCGGTGTTAGATGTTTGTGTAAAACCAAAATCACCAATGTTTACGCCTGTCAACACAATTTCTTTAATGCCTTGTGCGGCAATTTCTTTGGCTTGCGCAACAACATTTTCAATACTATCGCTTCTGCTTTTACCACGCGCTAACGGAATTGTGCAGTAAGAACACGTGTAATCGCAACCATCTTGCACTTTTAAAAACGAACGCGTTCTATCTCCGGCAGAATAAGATGAAATAAAAGTATCCGTCTCTTCAATTTCGCAACTATGTACTTCCGCATTTTCTTTTTTAGTTAGATGCGCTACATAATGCGGAAGATTAAATTTTTCCTTTGCACCCAAAACTAAATCAACACCCGCAATTTGTCCAATTTCATTAGCTTTTAATTGCGCGTAACAACCAATAACCGCCACAATTGCCTGCGGAGAAAGTTTTTTTACATTACGTATCAGCTGCTTGCATTCTTTATCTGCATTTTCGGTAACCGAACAAGTATTTAGTACATACACATCTGCTTCATCAGCAAAATCGACTTTAGTATAACCGGTATTTTCAAATTTACGAGCAATGGTAGATGTTTCTGCAAAATTTAATTTACAGCCCAACGTATGAAAAGCTACCTTTTTGCCATTTAATTCCATCTCACAAAAGTATTAAAACTTTCGCACTTTTATACAGCACTATCCCTTAATAAACCGTTAATTATTTGGGCGTTCCGGTTGATTACAACCGTCGGGCTTTCCGTTTCAAGTTTTTAGATTACTAAAAAGCTTTTCACTACAATCCCTAACGCAAATATATAGTCCGTCACTTAATCTCATGAGATTCTGAAACAAGTTCAGCATGACTTAAAAATTTAAACAGCCTTAATCAAAAAGTAATTCTTCTTTCCTTTTTGGATTAGAATATATTTATCGTTAATCAATTGATTTTTATCGGTAGCGGTTTCTACAACCAATATTTTTTCTTTATTGATAGATACTCCACCGGCTTGCAGCATTTTTCGTGCTTCGCCTTTACTTGGAAAAATAGAAGTATGCACCGACATTAAATCTATTAATTGAACGCCGCCTTCTATTAAATGTTTTTCAATTTCAAATTGAGGCACGCCTTCAAAAATTTCGAGAAAATATTTTTCACTTAATAATGCCAAATCATCAATAGTCCCTTTAAAAAGGACTTCAGTTGCTGAAACTGCAGCTATATAATCAATATTAGAGTGTACACGCACCGTTACATCCTGAGCCAATGCTTTTTGTAAAATACGTTCGTGTGGAGCTGCATTATGAGCCGCTTCTAAATCTTCAATAGTTTGTTTATCTAACAAAGTAAAAAAACGAATATAACTTTTTGCATCTTCGTCGCTAACGTTTAACCAAAATTGGTAAAATTTATATGGAGACGTTTTGTTTGCATCTAACCAAATATTTCCGGTTTCTGTTTTACCAAATTTGCCGCCATCTGCTTTGGTTATTAATTTGGTGGTTAAAGCAAATGCTTGTCCGCTTGCTTTACGTCTAATAAATTCAGTACCCGTAGTTATGTTTCCCCATTGATCAGAGCCACCCATTTGCAACAAACAATTTTTCTCTTTGTATAAATGATAAAAATCAAAGCCTTGTATAAGTTGGTAACTAAATTCTGTAAACGACATACCGCTTCCTTCAGCTTCCAGGCGTTTTTTTACAGAATCTTTTGCCATCATGTAATTAACGGTAATGTGTTTTCCGGCATCACGTATAAAATCGAGGAAAGAATAATTTTTAAACCAATCGTAATTATTTACAATCTCTGCGCTGTTGGCTCCGCAATTAAAATCTAAAAACTTTTCTAATTGTTTTTGTATGCCGGTAATATTATGGTTCAGTGTTTTTTCATCTAATAAATTTCTTTCAGCCGATTTACCTGAAGGATCTCCCACCATACCGGTTGCACCACCTACAAGCGCCAAAGGTTTATGTCCCGCTTTTTGAAAACGAAGCAAGGTCATAATTTGCGATAAGCTGCCAATGTGTAAAGAATCGGCCGTTGGATCGAAGCCAATATATGCCGAAGTAATTTCTTTTTGTAATTGCTCTTCGGTACCAGGCATTACATCATGTAATAAACCACGCCATTTAAGTTCTTCTATAAAATTTGTGTTCATGCTTATTGTAAAATCTCTTTAAATGAATTCAAATAATTTTGTTGTTGCGAAAGTACAGAGTATTTTTCTAAAACGGTTTCTCGCCCGGCCTTACCAATTTCGGCACGCAGTGTAGCATTTTCAATTAATTGAGATAAAGAATTAATCCACTCATCGGTAGTTGATGCAAGAAACCCGTTTTTCCCTTGTTGTATAATTTCGGTGTTAACTCCCACCGGCGACATAATAGTTGGCACCTCGCAAGCCATATACGACAAGCCTTTTAAGCCACACTTACCTTTTGCCCATTCATCATCAGGCAACGGCATAATGCCAATAGAAAACGAATTTATCATTTCAACTTCTGTGGCAGAACTCCACGCAATGCCTTTAATATTTAAACTTTCGTTTACATAATCCTCATCGCCAACAACTCGTATTTCTACCTGCGGGTATTTATTTTTTATGGCAATTAAAAACTCTAATGCGTATTCAAAATGTTTTATTGTTGTGTGACTGCCAATCCAACCAATAATTATTTTATCATTTTGTTTTGCAAGTGGCTTATGAAAATCAGTATCAATGGTTGTCGGAATTATTTTTATATGATTATTACACCTGCGTGCATAGCTTGCCAGGTAAGTATTTCCGGCAAAAACCATATCCGCATAACGAATGTTACGTACTGTTTTTTCAGGGTTTTTTAACCACTCGTATTTTTTATTTCCATCCGAGGTATCCATCAACCAAATAGAATCATCAAAATCGAAAATATATTTTGCACGACTTCTTTTAATTCGTTTTTCAAAAAAAGAAGAACCAATCATAATAGCTTCTCGTTGCACAAAAACAATGTCGTATTTTTTATATCTAAACGTATCTTTTACTCGAATAAGAATTGCTTTGATTAAAATCCAAAGTTTCTTAAAGGTATTTCCTTCGGCATAAAATATTTTATCATCTTTTTCTGAAATAAGGTAGGAAAGCTCGCATTGGAAATTATTTTTTTCTAAAAATGAAATATATTGCTCGAACCTGTAGCGCTGACTGGGAGAGCGATTTAAACGATGTGGGGCTAAAAATAATACGCGAGGCATACAATTATTTATTCTTTAAAAATAGCATATTTTTAAACGAACTCTTTCGAGGTTCTAAAAACATACCCATACTTGAGTTTTTTACCTCTTCAATACTATAAAAAGAATCGGGCAAATGCATATGAATTAATTTAATAACATCAGCTTTGGTTTTTCGTTTTACAATAACGTAAATTAATTTAACCGAACCTTGTGCACCTTCGCCATCAACAATGGTAT
>JBDTJJ010000037.1:0-11480 GCA_039935895.1 Bacteroidia bacterium
TTGATGACTGCAACAACTACAACTGTCATGCCCCCACCAAAAATAACAGAAGGCACTAAGCCCATTAGTTTGGCTGTAAAACCCGATTCGAAGCCACCAATTTCGTTTGAAGAGCCAATGAATACGCTGTTAACGGCAGATACGCGTCCACGCATTTCATCGGGCGTCATTAATTGTAAAATAGATTGTCTAATTACAACACTTACATTATCGAACGCACCGGTTATAAGCAACATAGTAAACGCTAACCAATAATTAGCGCAAAAACCAAAGGCAATAGTAAACACACCAAACATAGCTACCGACCACAACAAAAGTGTACCTGCGTTTTTTGTAAGAGGTTTAACGGCTAAAACAAGTGCAGTTAATACAGCACCAATGGCAGGAGCTGTGCGTAGCAAACCTAAATCTTGTGGGGTGGCGTGTAAAACCTGGTCGGTAAAAGCAGGAAGAATTGTTACGGCACCTCCAAAAAAAACAGCAAATAAATCTAACGAAATAACGGAGAGCAGCGTTTTTTGTTTAAAGACAAAATCTACACCCACTTTTAAACTTTGTAAAATACCTTCTTTTACCTGGTGTATAATTGGACGTTGGTATTTTACTAGAGCAAAAAACACGGCACCCAACAAGAATAATAACATATTAATGAAATAAATATTTTCGGCATGATAAGTACCACTCATTCCGTATAAAAAAGCAGCAACAATTGGACCTGTAATAGCGCCTATGTGCCAAGCGGTGCTGTTCCATGTGGCTGAAATAGTGTACATATCTCTAGTAACTAACTGACTAAGCAAAGGATTCATCGTAGCAGCAAAAAACGCGCGAATAATCCCTACTAAAATAATGACTCCAAAAATGGCGTAAAAACCTATACTTTCTAAAAAAGAAATTTTGTGCAGACTAATCACAAATAATAAAACGGAACAAAAAACCAACGATAAAATAGTTGCAATAATAATTTTTTTGCGATTGTATTTATCAGAAACATAGCCCGAAAAAAATGATGCCGCAATAAACGGAAGCGCTTCAAATAAACCGGTTAAACCTAACGTAAATGCGCTGTGCGTGTATTCGTAATAAATTTGCAAACCAATGGTTGTCATTTGCATTTGAATGGCAAGTGTGGTAAAAAATCTTCCTAAAATAAAATGGAGGAAGTTGTTTATTTTAAATATTTCTAACGAAGATTTTTTGGGTGAGTCCATTATAAAAATTCTGCACAAATGTAACGGAACTTTGCCTAACTTGCTTTTTATTTAATACTATTTACCATGGATGAAACACATATTTCAATAAAAAACTTAGCAGAAGACGATAGGCCGCGCGAAAAGCTTTTAGCCAAAGGAAAACAAGCCTTATCAGACGCAGAATTGATTGCCATTTTAATTGCTTCAGGCTCGAGAAATGAAACAGCGGTGCAACTTTCTCAACGTATTTTATCTAGTAACAAAAACAACATACACGAGTTAGCTAAATTATCTATTAACGATTTAAAAAAGTTTAAGGGCATTGGTGAAGCAAAAGCTATTGCCATAATTGCTGCGCTTGAGTTAGGAAGAAGACGAAAAGATTTAGAAACACCAAAACAAGAAATCGTTAAAACAAGTAAAGATGCATACGCGCACATTGCGCCCAAATTAAGCGATTTGCCACACGAAGAATTTTGGATATTGTTGCTTAACCGAAGCAATAAAATTATAAAGACAGAGTTAGTAGGTAGAGGTGGTGTATCGGGTACAGTGGCTGATGTACGATTGATTTTAAAAAGTGCGGTTGAACATTTGGCTTCGGCAATTGTGCTGGCACATAATCATCCGTCGGGAAATTTGCAGCCAAGTAAAGAAGATATAAATCTCACAAATAAAGTAAAACAAGCGGCGGCATTATTTGATATAAATGTTATAGATCATATTATTGTAGGTGATGCAAATTATTACAGCTTTGCTGATGAAAATATTTTATAAAAAATGAAATGAATAAATCTATTTTAAAAATTACGGTTTTGTTTTTTCTGTTTGTTCAGCAGTTATTTTCTCAGGCAAATTTTTTAAAGCAACAGTTAAAATATACGCATGTTGCCGAAGCTCAAAAAGAAAAGTGGGCAGCTATTTCTAAAAACTTAAAGGCAAAAAATATTGATATTACTAACTATAAAATATTAATTCGGATTTTTAAAGAAGAAAAACTGTTGGAAGTCTGGCTGAAAAGCAAAACAAACACAACCTACATTCATTACGAAGATTATCCTATTTGCAGAAGCTCGGGCGTTTTAGGGCCAAAACGAACTGAAGGAGATTATCAAGTACCCGAAGGTGTTTACACGGTAAATTTCTTTAATGCTTTTAGCGATTATTATTTAGGCATGCAGGTAAATTATCCAAATGCAAGCGACAAAATTTTAGGTAAAAAGCCTTTTGGTGGACAAATTATGATACACGGAAATTGCGTAACTATTGGTTGCATACCTATTACTGATGATAAAATAAAAGAAGTGTATTTGCTTTGTTTATATAGTAAGGGTGCGGGTAATGAATTGGCTATACATAGCTTTCCGTTTAAGTTGACTGATAAAAAAGTGGAAGCCGTAAAAAATCAGTACGATAAAAAATTAATTAATTTTTGGACGAACTTAAAACCTATTTATACTTTTTTTGAAGAGAAAAAACAATTGCCAATTATCGCTGTTGATGTAACGGGCAATTATAAAATTAAAAGTTAACTACTTTTTAAAGATGCCTGTAATTCTACCTTTAATTTTTTCAATATTTTCGCTGGCAGGTGTGCTTGCAATATCGCTAAACTCATTATTAATAGTGGCTTCTACAACTTCCGGATAAAGCACTACAAAACTTTGAAACTCAAAATCTTTAATTAAATTTTTCTGTAAATTATCTATCGAAAAATTATATGAAACGGTTTGTTTGCGAGCGCTTACAATTAAAATTAAGTCGTCTTGCGTAATTTCTTTTTCAATAATAATATCTATATTATCAAAGGAAGATAGCGTTTCGTAAGTGTAAAAAGAACCATTTTTATCGTTAGCCGCTTTTTTAAATTGCTCTATAGTTTTATCATCTCCAAAAATAGTTGACTTGTTGCCAATTTGTTTTAGGAGGCTAATTATTTTTTGCGAGCTACGTTTAAAACTTTGCTCCAATATTGCATTTGGAGTAAACACAACAAAAACTCTTTTAAATGAATTTAAAGGTTGAATTATTTTGACAAGAAAAACGGCTTGTTGTGTTTTAGAAAGTAAATTATTATAAACCGTTCCGAATAAAAAATTAGCCGACGTGTTTGTGGCTCGGTTACTAATTATAATATGACTAGCGCCGTATGCCTTAGCTGTACGCACAATTCCATCAACAATATTTAGATCTACTTTTTTTAAAATCTCAATTTTTGTATCAGATGAAATAAATTGTTCGGCAATAGCATCAATTGCTTTTTTAATGGAATTTATTTTTTCGTTAGCATCATCTGCATCTTCCACAACGGTAAGCGGATAAAGAGGCTCTGTTGATTTTTCTTCTTTTATCAATAAAGAAAATTCCATTAAACGCTGTAAGTTTTCGGGGTTTGCAATAGGAATTAAAATACGTTCTACTTTCTTTT
Organism: Bacteroidia bacterium; assembly: GCA_039935895.1. Taxonomy (GTDB): domain Bacteria; phylum Bacteroidota; class Bacteroidia; order B-17B0; family Aurantibacillaceae; genus PALSA-968. The sequence goes on from JBDTJJ010000037.1 coordinate 3,622, forward strand.
TTAATTTCACATCCAAATCTTTTTCAGTTATAGCAATTTGTCGCGCAGCACGTTCAGTTATAAAAGAACTTACCAAACAAGTAATTAAAATTAAAATTACGGTCCCGTTAACTGCGTGTTGGTGTAACAAACCAATATCATAGCCAACTTTTACAACTGCTAATGTGGCTGCGGCATGCGAGGCACTCAACCCAAAAATAATTCTTCGTTCGTACTTGGTGTATTTGTAAATAAAGCCCGTAATTTGAGCGGCAAAAAATTTTGTTGTAAGCGCTACTACGCTTAAAACTCCTGCAAAAAATAATTCGTGTGTCCCTTCAAAAAACAAACGTAAATCAACTAACATGCCTGCACTTAATAAAAAGAAAGGAATGAATAAAGTATTGCCAATAAAGATAATACGATTCATTAAAATAGATTTATGAGGAATAATTCTATTAAATGCTAAGCCTGCTAAAAATGCGCCAACAATAGATTTTAGTCCAACTAAATCAGCCATAAAAGCAGCTAAAAATATCATCGATAAGACAAATAAATATTGTGAACTGCCTTGTCCTTCTAAATGGCGAAAGAACCAGCGACTTAGTTTTGGTAAAAGATAAAGCGTGCCAAACACCAAAGCGCTTATCATTAAAACAAGCATTAACCAATATTGAACTGAAAAATTACCTTGAGATAAGTTGGTAATAACACCTAATAAAATAAGTACGGCCGAGTCTGTAATAATGGTTCCGCCAAAGGTAATTTGCACCGCACGATTTTTTATAATACCCATATTGCTTACAATGGGATACGATAAAAGTGTGTGTGTAGAAAACATACTTGCCAATAATAGTGCCGCCCAAAAAGAATATTGCAACACATACATACACACAAAAAAACCAATGGTTATGGGAATGAAAAAAGTTAGCGCGCCAAAAACAATACTCTTGTTTCGGTTGTGCTTAAACTCATCCATATCCATTTCTAGTCCGGCTAAAAACATAATATAGAGTAAACCTGTACTGCTAAACAAATCAAAACTGGTTGATTTATCGATAAGATGTAAGGTGTTTGGGCCAATAATAACACCGGCTAATATTAAACCAATAATACCTGGAATGCGTAAACGACGAAAAATTAATGGGGCAAATAAAATAATTAAAAGTACCAGCGAAAGAATTAAAACAGGGTTTGTAAACGGAATATAACTGCCGCAAATTTTTTTAAATTGAAATATAAATTGATTAAAAAAACCCATAGCTAATTACTCAAAGATAATCAGAAAAAATGCTTGGATGAATTCAGAATGACAATTTTTTAGGAGCTTTTTAATTCTCCAAAAATATAATTCTCGGTTTTTAAAAGTGTTCCTTCGTTGTTGTAGGTTTTCCACTCGCCTTCTTTCAGATAATCATTTTTATCTTTATAAAATCTAAGTACGCCTTCTTCTCTTAGTTTTCCGTTATCAAAAAACTCTTTATGTAAATAGGCTTTTTTCTTTTTGTCGGTCAGCTCAAAAGTAGTTTCGGTATATCCGTTTTCATAAAAAGAATTTCGTTTAATTAAATACTCGTTATCTCCATAACTTTCTTCTACCATATCTATGTTCCCATTGTGGTAATAATCAATTTCTTTTTGCGGAGCTTTGCTGTAATAATGTATCTGCGACTTTAATTTTCCATCCGGATAGTAAACAATAACCTCGCTGTGCTTGTAATCAATCATTCTAAAAGCGCGCTCTATCTGGTCGTTTTCGTAAAAGTTTTTAAACGCACGTAATTCGCCATCCACATAAAAACCTTTGTGCAACAATTTTCCACTCATATAATAATCTTCCTGCCAGCCTTGCGCACTATACCCTTTTTTATCGTAACGAACCGAATCGCCACCCAAAGAAGGAGCCATTTTATCAAATAAAGTAATTCCGTAAGCAGAATCAACCACATCAGCCGATTTATATTTTCTTAATTGCGGAATTTGATCAGAATAATTCTGTGCAAAAACCGAAGTTATTCCAAACAGAAATAACGAAGCAATAAAAAGTAAGCGTTTAATCATGTTATAAAAATAGAATAATTTAATGAATTCCAGCCTCTGATAAATAACGCTCAGCATCTAAAGCACCCATACAGCCACTACCGGCAGCCGTAACAGCCTGACGATAAACTTTATCTTGCGCATCACCAACGGCAAAAACACCTTTAATTTTTGTTTTGCTTGTGCCGGGAGTTGTTTTAATATACCCGCTTTCGTCTAAATCTAACCAATCTTTAAAAATATCGGTATTAGGTTTATGACCAATGGCCACAAAAAATCCGGTAACATCTAATTTGCGTTCTTGTTTAGTTTTGCTGTTGTAAACCAAAGCCCCGGTTACTGCGTTATCGCCCAAAATTTCTTTTGTTTCGCTATCAAATAAAACTTCAATATTTGGTGTATCAAGTACGCGTTGTTGCATAGCTTTGCTGGCGCGCATTTCTTCTTTACGTACAATCATATAAACTTTTTTACAAAGTTTTGCTAGATATGTAGCTTCTTCGGCAGCAGTATCTCCGGCACCAACAATGGCAACATCTTGCTGTTTAAAAAAGAAACCATCACACACAGCACAAGCCGAAACACCAAAGCCATTCAATTTTTCTTCGCTTGGTAAACCCAACCATTTAGCAGAAGCACCAGTTGCAATAATTACGGTATTGGCGTGTATTTCGGTGGTTTCATCAATCCATACTTTATGCACAGAGCCACTAAAATCGACTTTACTTGCATAACCAAAACGTACATCGGTACCAAAACGTTCTGCCTGGGCTTTAAAATCTTCCATCATTTGCGGGCCATCAATTCCTTTTGGGTAACCAGGATAATTTTCTACTTCGGTAGTAATGGTAAGTTGTCCCCCGGGCTGCATGCCTGTGTACATAACGGGTTTGAGTGCAGCGCGTGCAGCGTAAATAGCAGCGGTATATCCGGCAGGACCAGAACCAATAATTAAACAATCAACTTTTTCTATTGGGTTAATCATAATAGTCTTTCTTTAAATTTTGAGGGTACAAATTTACTTAAAAAGTAGTACCTTTACATATACAAAAGATGAAAAATGAGTTACGCAATGTCATTTCAGGAAAGAACAAGGTTAGGTATGGAGCAACAATCCAATCAATTGCCAGTTTCCTTAAAAGAAGCAAGGGCGCAAGTAAAGTGGCTAAAAACTCAAAGCTCTACAAACAAAAAGAAGCAGAGGACTTAAAAAAGTATATTACCGAAAATAATTTATGGGCTGTTGGAGTAGATATAACCAACTACATTAGCGAAGGGGCTGAACAAAAAGTATATTTAGAAGACGGTAAACATGTACTTAAATTAAACGATGCGATATTTTATGCCTCTTGGGAAGATTACTTAAACAACTTATTACTACATAATTATTATTTTGAGGATACGGCCTACGAACTAATTGGGTTCATAGAGGAAGACGAAACTTTATACGCCGTTGTAAAACAGTACTTTGTAAGGGCTACCGAAAAAACGAATTTAGAAGCAGTAAAAGAATTTTTAACCGCAAATGGTTTTATTAATACTAAGAACAATGATTATCGCCACCCTGAACTTGGCATTATTTTGGAAGATTTACACGATGAAAATGTATTAAGTGAGAACGGTGTATTACGATTTATAGATACCGTATTTTTTGTTACAGAAAATTTTTACGAAGATTAAGGCTCCATAATTATTTTGGAAATATCTCCTCAAATAGACGCCATTTTAAAAACCCTGCCCGAAAAACCGGGTGTGTATCAGTATTTTGATGCAGACGATAATATTTTGTATGTCGGGAAGGCAAAAAGCCTAAAAAAAAGAGTTTCTTCTTATTTCCATAAAGAACATGATAATGCACGCTTGCGCATTCTTGTCAAAAAAATTGCCAACATAAAAACCATTGTGGTTAATACTGAATATGATGCGTTGTTGCTTGAAAATAATTTAATTAAACAATATCAGCCTCGCTACAACATTGCTTTAAAAGATGATAAAACATACCCTTGGCTTTGCATAAAAAAAGAGCCTTATCCAAGATTTTTTTCTACGCGGACAAAAATAAATGATGGCTCAGAATATTTTGGCCCCTATGGTTCTATTTATGCTATGAAAACGATGTTGACTTTTTTGCGTGAAACATTTCCGTTGCGGACTTGCAGTTTAGAATTGACCGAAAAAAATATCGAACAAAAAAAATTCAGAGCTTGTTTAGATTATCATATTGGAACGTGTAAAGGCCCTTGTATTGGCGAACAAAATGAAACCGAATACGATGCAAACATCAAGCAAATAAAAAATATTTTAAAAGGAAATATCTCTTCGGTAATTCGTGATTTTAAACAACAAATGCACGCACATGCCGAAGTGTTTGAGTTTGAAAAAGCACAAATTTTAAAAGAGAAAATTTCAGCCTTTGAAAAATTTCAGGCAAAATCTATGGTGGTTAGTAATACTATCGAAAACCTTGATGTAGCTGCTTTTGTGAAAGAGAATGATGTGTATTACGTTAATTATTTTCATGTAGTAAATGGTGCAATCATAGCGTCAAAAATGTTGGAGATAAAAAAGAAGTTAGACGAAACCGATGACGAAATTTTACTCTACGCTATTTATGAAATCCGTAATTCGTTGCAAAGTTCAGCCAAAGAAATTGTAGTCCCGTTTTACCCTGAAACAGAATTGCCTGATGCTAAATTTTTTGTACCAAAAGCTGCTGATAAAAAAATATTATTGGATTTATGTCAGCGTAACGCCGAGCAATATCGTATAGATAAAAACAAGCAAATTGCTTTAATAAACCCCGAAGAGCACACTGATAGGATTATGCAGCAAATGAAAAAAGATTTGCGCATGAAGGTTGAACCTCGCCGAATAGAAGGTTTTGATAACTCAAACATACAAGGGCATTTTGCGGTAAGTGCTATGCCTGTTTTTATTGATGGAAAGCCTGCAAAAAGAGAGTACCGCCATTTTAATGTGAAAACAGTTGAAGGTCCCGATGATTTTGCAACAATGGAAGAAGTCATTTATCGCAGGTATAAACGTGTGTTGGATGAAAATTTAGATATGCCTCAGCTTATTGTGATTGATGGTGGTAAAGGCCAGTTGGGTGCTGCAATCAATAGTCTTGAAAAACTTGGTTTAATGGGTAAGGTGGCTGTTATTGGTATTGCAAAACGATTGGAAGAAATTTATTATCCGGGAGATCCGATACCGATGTACTTAGATAAAAAATCGGAAACGCTGCGCATTATACAATACATACGTGATGAGGCGCACAGATTCGGTATTACGCATCACCGCAATAAACGTAGTAAAGGAAGCATTACAACCGAGCTTAGCAACATAAAAGGCATTAGCGATAAAACGGCTGAAAAACTTTTATCAGAATTAAAATCGGTAAAGCAAATTAAAGAAGCTTCTTTAGAAACGCTTGAAAGTAGCATTGGTAAAGCGAAGGCTAAATTGGTTTTTGATTATTTTAAGAAGGAAGGAATTTAATTTACCTTTTTTTAATATTCGTAATTTCTATTGTCTTTCCTGCCATGCAAGTCGATATAGGTTGCTTTTTTTGGAACGAATATTTTATCCAAATTTTTTGTTTGTCTTTTTTAAACTCATCATTTAATTTACCCGCTAATTTTGTTTTTGCTTTATCACAAAGTTCAATTAAAAAACCGCAGTTCTCTACATTATAATTTATGATGACAGCTTTTACGTAACCTTCTTTTTTATAATTAATTTTTTTTGATTTTTCCTGTGCTGAGACTTGACAAGTAATTAGCAAAAAAGCAATAGATAATAAGCTGATTAAACGGAGCATTCTTTTTTATTAGTAAATATACAAATTTTGAATGATTTGCGTTAGGGATTGCAGCAAGAAAGCCTTTTTGAAATGCTTTTTCAGCATTCTGCGAAGCAATTTAAAAAAAGTAGAAATAATGAGCTAAATCAAAAAGCTTTACTGCGAAAAGCCTACTTCGACAAGCTCAGTATAAACTTGGCGCAGATATTTCTCGAATCGCTCGAAATGACAAAGCGCCGGAACGTCCAAATTATAAAATTAAACTAAGGTGTTGGTTGTCTCCAAGTATGACGAAACGGATAATTTTTATAATCGTCATCTATACGCACATACGTAGTTTTAAGTTTTTTGTTTACCCAAGCATCTACAACACTTTTCTGTTTGTGCATTTGTGCTAAACTTTGCATGCGCTGATAATCATTTTTTAAATTGGCTTTGTGCGGCTCTGTACGCGTTTTTAAATACACTATTTTAAAAGATTGCTTACCATCTGCAGCTTGATTAATAATAGGTTTTGTTATTTCGCCGGGTTGTAATTTATCTAACATAGCCACTAAAGAGGGTTCTACAGCGCCAATTTCTTCAATTTCAAAACGGGTGCTTCCGGCAGATGCATTTTGTACAGCACCACAATTATTTTTGGTTTCTTTATCATCACTATACTTGGCACAGGCAGCACAAAAAGTAATTTTACCATCTAAGATACTTTTATAAATAGTATCTAATCCGTTTTTTGCATCTAAAATATCTTGATTACTAACTTTTGCCGTTACTAAAAGGTGGCGCACATCAACTAGTTCGCCACGACGATTAATAAGTTGGATAAAGTGATAACCAAAAGAGGATTCAAAAATTTCTGAGATTTCGCCGGGTTTTAAACGAAACGCAACCGCTTCAAACTCGGGTACAAATTGTCCGCGCGCAATGTTATCATAGCGCCCTCCTGTTTTAGCCGAACCCGGATCTTCGGTATAAAGTGCGGCCATGCTTGCCATAGTAATTTCACCGTTAATTACTCTTTGGCGATAGCCTTCTAATTTTGCTCTTGCGGCTTTTTTTGCCTCTTCAGATACTACAGGCTTTTTTATTAACTGGCCAATTTCAACCTCGGTGTTTATTAACGGTAAACTATCAGGAGGAATTGAGTTGAAATAAGTGCGCACATCGGCCGGAGAAACTTTAATATCACTCACTACTTTTTGCTGCATTTGCTGCGCTACTAAAATGTTGTGTACATCATCGCGCATTTCTTCTTTATACTGTTTAACGGTTTTGCCGTAAAAAGCTTCAAATTTTTCTTCAGAACCAAACTGACCTAAATAATAATTCATACGTCTATCCATTTCAGCATCTACCTGTTCATCTTTTACACGTACACTATCTTTTTCTGCTTGGGCAATTAGTAATTTTTGATACATTAATTCATCCATTATAGCGCATCTTATCGAATCGGTAATTTTAATACCATCGGCACGCATACCTTTAAATTCTCTTTCTAAATCAGAACGCATCACAATATATTTACCTATAACAGCAATGGTTTTATCTATGTTTTGTTGAGCTGATGCTGCTAAACCTAACACGCAAAAAATTAGATATAAAAAATGTTTTTTCATTATGGATATACTTCAAAGTTATTACTTTCTTTTGCTTGACTATAAACCGATTGTTTCATCTGTTCTATCAAACTTAATTTGCGTTTATTAATTATTATCTGCCGAATATTTTCTTTTTCAAAACTTAACGGAGATGGGTTATTTTTAATTTTAAAATCTTTAATGTTTAAATAATAGGTAAACGTACTATCGCTTAGTTCTATTTGGTGACTAGTTTTTAGAAGCAACTCGGGGTTGTAATCTCTTAGCGGAATTTCTTTCATTACATCATCTAATAATAGCCACGTGTTATCATCTAAAAAAAAATTATCGGCATATTGTATGCAATATTTTTTAAGATTATCATAGTCTTTAGTTTCTTTAGATGTGTACCACTTTTTTACTTTATCGGCATTAGGTGTTTTTTTATTGATCTTAAC
>JBDTJJ010000038.1:0-4671 GCA_039935895.1 Bacteroidia bacterium
AGTTGGAAAGATGGTTTGCGTGCTATTTATTGCATCCTAAAATATGGTCTTTTTGGCGCAAAATAATTTTATCATTATTAATGATTTATCATCATGCAAAAAAAAGAAATCATTAATCATATTGTAAGCTGGTTAAATTCTTATTCCACACAATCGTTTACACAAGGCTTTGTTATTGGTATCTCAGGCGGAATTGATTCTGCGTTAACATCAACATTATGTGCGCTTACTACAAAACCGGTCATTGTTTTAAATATGCCTATCAGGCAACATAAAGCAGAATTCGACAGAGGAACCGAACACATCGAATGGCTTAAAAAAAACTTTCCTAACGTTACATCCAATACCGTTGATCTTACCCAAATTTTTGAAAAAATAGAAAGTGATTTCCCAACTGATGTACAAGATTTTTTAACCATGGCAAATACGCGTGCACGTTTACGCATGACAACCCTTTACGCATTTGCCGGACATCATAAAATGCTGGTAGCCGGCACAGGTAATAAAATAGAAGATTTTGGCGTTGGCTTTTTTACCAAATATGGCGATGGCGGCGTAGATGTTAGTCCTATTGCTGATTTACTTAAAAGCCAGGTATTTGCATTAGCAAAAGAAGTGGGTGTTGTTGAAAGTATTTTGCAAGCCAAGCCAACCGATGGTTTATTTGCAGATGGACGCAGTGATGAAGATCAAATGGGTGCAACCTATGATGAGCTTGAGTGGGCTATGTTATCTCTTGAAAACAATGCAGATGCAAAAAACTTCTCTGCCAGAGAAAAACATGTGATGGAAATTTACCAAAGTCGTAACCGAGCCAACAAACATAAAATGGAAGCTATTCCCGTTTGTAAAATCCCTAAAGAATTGTTTTAAAACGTGGGCGTTCCGGCGCTTTGACATTACGAACAAAGTGAAGCAATCTCATTCGCGCCGTCGGGCTTTTCGGTTCAATCTTTTATTGATTTGGCTCGTAGATTAAATTTTTTTAATTGCCTCGCAGAATGCTGAAAAAGCATTTCAATAAAAGGATTTTCCCTTCAATCCCTAACGCAACTTATTTCTTTTTCTCTTCAACTTTAACTCCGTCAGAGGATATTTTTACTTGCGCATCTTTAGCGTTTATCTCAATGCCGTGTTTATCAATATGCACATTGGCATCGCTATCGTGTATGTTTATGGTATGTACACTATCGTCGTCTTCATTTTTATTGTTTTTTAATTCTTCTTCTGTGCAGCTTAAACAACTTAAGCCATTTTCGGTCATTTTCCAATATTTACCACTCATTTCGCTATCATAGATGCCGTTTACGTTTTCAACATCATATAATAATTTTTTAAGGCTATTATCTAGGTAAATAACTTTGTTTTTTGGTAGTTTGATCAACACTTCAACTTCCTGATTTCTGTATTTGTCGATATTGGTAAACGAAAACAAATTATCCAAAAGTAAAACCGAGTCTTGCTGCGCAGCGTTATAGTTAATGTTTTTTGCGCGCAACGAGGCCTCGGTTTTTTGCTTTCCTGCAGCAGTTCTTACAACAAATACCGACACACTATCGTTTTCTGAAGTAATGATTTTTACACTTGGTTTGCCCCACCAAATAGAAGGTTGCTTTGTGTTATTAATTAACCAAAGTTCGTTACCCCACTCAAAATCTACATCTGTTTCGGTTTTTTCATAACCATTATTTGCTTTAACATACAAGGTATCGCTATTAATAAAATGCACATCAAGTTGTTTCTTTAATTGTGTATCGTCTGAAAAATCATTCAATACATTTACAGCTAAGCACAAGCATAAAGTTAAACCAACAAACCACAATACGCCTGCACTTAAATTTAACCAACGATAAGATATTTTCACACCGAAAATTAATTTAAGTCCTTTGTAAACAAACATGCAAAGTGGTATGCCAACACACATAGCTAAACCTGTTTTAAACCAAAACATTGGGAACTCTTCGCCGGTAAAAGAATGTATAAACTCGTTTATAGGTAAGCTTTCTATTTTTCCAATATTAAACAAAACAAGCAATAGCGCTACAAAAAGTAATGTGCCAAACAACACAAACAACACCCCAAATATTTTAGATATAACCTTAAAAATCCCTCTAAAAGCGGTATAAATAATGTTGGCAATTTTGCCGCCAACTGTTTGGGTATTGTATTGTTTTTTTACGCCGTTACCAAAATCTTGAACACGGTTTTTAAATTGCTCTGCTTCTTCTTTTATTGTCTGACTGATTGTGTTAATATCAATCGGATCTCCGCGCATTTCCAGTTTTTCCGCAGTTGTTTTTGCTTCCGGAATAATTATCCAAAGTAAAATGTAAAGTAAAAAACCAGATCCAAATCCAAAAAACAAAACAACTAATATTAAACGAATCCATAAAGCATCGGTATCAAAATAAGACGCAATACCAGAGCAAACACCACCTAAAACTTTATTGTCGCCATCTCTAAAAACACGGCGCGTTTTGCTTGTATAGTAATTGTTTTTTTGTTCGTTATGCGCAGATGTATTGTGCTTTTCATCTGAAGTTGAATCTTCAAAATCGCTTGGTTTGCCCATTACGTTTATAGCTTCATGTATATCTTCATCCACCAAAACTTGTTTGCCAGCGTGAGTTTTAGCCTTTAATAACTCCGCTAAACGAGCTTCAATATCAGCCACAATTTCATCGCAACCTTCTTCGTTTTTAAATTGGTTTTTAATCGCGACTAAATAATCTTTCAATATCTGATAGGCATTTTCTTCTATATTAAAAACTAAGCCTGCAAGATTTATGGTTAATGTTTTATTCATAATGGTTATATTAAATGTTATTTACGTTTGTTTTCTTTTAAAAGTGTATTTACTGCGTGCGCCATCTCATCCCACGTGTTTTCAAGCTCGTTTAATAGTTTTTCGCCTTGCGCGGTTAGCTTATAATATTTACGCGGCGGACCCGAGGTTGATTCTTCCCAACGATAGGTTAGGTAGTCGGCGTTTTTTAAACGGGTTAGCAACGGATAAAGCGTTCCTTCAACAATCATCATTTTAGAACTTTTAAGTTGTTCTATAATTTCAGTTGGATAAGCTTCTCCAATTGCCAACACCGATAACGTACACAATTCTAACACGCCTTTGCGCATTTGCGATTGTGTGTTTTCTGTATTGATAGTTTGTGCCATTTTATATTTTAGTTTGTTTTTAGTTTAAAATTCGAGTCTGGTTAAATGTTATGCAAAGATAAGTGTTTTGTTTACTATTATGCAACACATAGTACTAAAATAAAGTATAATTAATTGATAATCAATCAAATTAATTTTATAAAAGATTGAAAAATGAGGTTTTAGGTTTGTAAATTGAAAAAGAGGGGCTTAATTTTTATTTTACCACAACGCCTTCGTTTTGTTTTACCACTTTTATCCATTGTCCTTTTTTGCGAGCATACACGCTGTTATCGTACATAGCTTCGATATTTACACCCGGCAAATAATATTTACCTGCATAACTTGAGTTAAGTAAAATAGTAAACTTTTTACTTTCGTTGGCATTCAAATCAAAGTAGGTAAACACCCTGTCGTCACGAATATCCTGATAGGTATAAGCAGAATTTTTCAACGTAGATTCATTATCATCTAAGCGCGAGTTGTGAATTTCCCACCCAGATGGAATGTAACTTATCAATGCCATGTTTTTATAATTTCCATGCATGCCAGGGTTTTTTACCACGACTTCCATCATAAAATCGGTACCTTGTTGTAAGGCAGTTGGGTCAATTTCTTTTCCGGCTAAATCACGATAAGTAACATTAGAAACCAAATTTTGTGCCGCTTCTACCTCAGTCCCAATAGCAGGTTTACCACGGTTGGTAACACGCACATATAAAACTCCTTTGCCATTATTTTTTATAGAGAAATTACCTGCGCCTGTTTTATAATCTAAGGGGATTTGTGTAAGCGCACTGTTGCCTTTCATTTCTACTTTTTTTCCGTTTACGAAACATTCGGCTTGCATAGCAGATGAACTTCCGTATTTTTTAATGAAAGCAGAAACCGCTACCAAAGAGTATGCCGTAGATTGTGTGCTCATCCACGATTTAGAAGATAATGCGCCTGCAACTTCTTTTATAGAATTGTAAGCAATTTGTTTTTTGTTAAGCAAACAAACGGTTTCTAAAATCATGGCCTCATCACGCTCTGCGCTACCAAACGTGTAATAATTTATTTGATAAGGTGCTACTTGATAGGTTGTGTTGTTGATTAATTTTTCGGCTTCATCTTCTTGTCCAGTAATGGCATAAGCAGCCGCTAAACGCCAGCGTGCCTGCAGTGATAAGTTTTTAAATTCTCGCAAACGATTCATGGCACTCATAGCCGGTTGGTTTGCCAAGGCCAAGGTATATAAACGATAGGCTTGTATAATATCATCGTTGTAATAATTGGCACGCGCAGGTTCCCAATTAAAGGCGGCGTTTTGCTGATATTTAATCCATTGTTGTTTAAAGCCTGGAGGAAGTGTGTAACCTTTTTTCTCTGCTGCCATCATAAAATGACCAGCATAAGTTGTGCCCCAATCGTTAACATCGTTAGCGCCCGGCCAATACGATAAACCTCCATTATTTAATTGGAATTTACGTAACATATTTATACCTGCTTTGATGTTGGTTTCGGTAGCAGCTTTTT
>JBDTJJ010000039.1:0-2801 GCA_039935895.1 Bacteroidia bacterium
TAACATCGCTAGCCAAAGCACTTCCGCCTGGAGAGTTTACACGTAATACAATTGCTTTTACGGTTGTATCTGTACGCGCATCTCTAATAGCTTTCGCGGTAGTTTCTGAACCAATTTTTTCCATATCACCATCTCCACTTGCAATTTCACCAACAGCATAAATAACGGCTAATTTATTTTTTTTGTCGTGTTTTTTATCTTTATCATCATCTTTGTCCTCTTTCTTATTGGTCTTTTCAATATAATCAGCTAGGGTTACAAAGTTTATTTTTTGTTTTTCTTTTACACCTAATTTTTGTTTTAAGATGTCGGTTACTTCATCTTTATATTTTAATTCGTCAACTAATTTTAATTGTTGTGCATCAGCCGGGAAATTAATTTTTAATTCATCAGCAATAGATTGTAGGCCGGCAACGCTTACGCCACGTTGTTTAGAAATGCCATCTAACATGTGTATCCAAATACTCTTTAAAAGCGCTTCTAATTGCATACGGTTTGGCTCGCTCATTTTATCTAATAAATAAGGTTCTACCGCACTTTTAAATTTACCATGACGAAACACTTGCATTTCTACATCAATTTTTTCCAACGCATTTTTGTAATACATAATTTGTGCGCTTAAACCTTTAAACATAAATTCTCCTTCGGGGTGTAAATAAATTTTATCAGCTACACTTGCCAAGTAATATGCCTTTTGAGAATAACCTTCAGAATAAGCATATATAAATTTTTTGCTGGCTTTAAAAGACAATAAGCTATTGCGTACTTCTTCCAACGTAGCAGGCGAAGCAACAATATCATCATTCAGATCTAAATAAATACCTTTAATGGAAGTATCTGTTTCTGCTTTTTTAATTGATTTCATTAAATCATCTAAGCCCATCCCACTTTTGCTACCAATAAAATCGCCCAAGCCAATATCAGAAAAAGGATTGCTAACACCACGTTCTTTAATAGGTTCTTTAAACTTTAACATAAGCACCGAGTTTGCTTTTACACGTACTTCTTTATCTTTACCAAAATGGAATTGCGTTTTAAAACTTGATACAATAATGGTGGCAAAAATAATGGTGCACAAAATGCCTGCTACTATAACACCTACAATGGCGCCAAAAAATGTTGAGAAGAAATTTTTCATTTTAATGATTTATTAAATTAATACACGCAAATTTAAACCGACTTGTTACTTTTGACCAATAATTGTTATGAACGAAGTATATTTATGTTTGGGCGGTAATTTGGGTAATTGTTTAGAAAACCTAAACAGGGCTTGCCAATTAATTAATGAAAAAGCCGGAAAGCTTGTTCAGTGCTCCTTTATATACCAATCTCAAGCATGGGGAATGGATGCCGCGCCCGATTTTTATAATCAGGTAATTAAAATAGAAACTAAATTTACAGCACAACAACTAATTTCAGCTCTATTAGATATTGAAAAAACATTGGGCAGAGAAAGAATAGAAACAATTGGTTACCAAAACAGAATAATGGATATTGATATTTTGTTTTTTAATGATGAAGTTATCAAAACAGATTTGCTCGAAATTCCGCACCCAAGATTACATTTACGTCAGTTTGTTTTACAACCATTAAATGAAATTGCGCCAAACTTTATGCATCCTTTGCTTCAGAAAACAATTACAGAATTATTAATGACTTGTCCGGATAAAGGCGAAGTAAAAAAACTAACTAATGCTGTTTAATTTTATTTGCATAGAAGGCAATATTGGTGTAGGTAAAACTACACTAGTAAAAAAACTGGCAGCACATTTTAATGCGGTTTCTTTTTTTGAGGAATTTAATGAAAATCCTTGGTTGCCACTTTTCTATCAAAACCCAAAAGATACGGCATTAGCTTTAGAGCTTTCTTTTTTAACGGATAGATGCAAACAGCTTTTACAAATAGAAAAAGACAACACCTCTAAAATTATTAGCGATTATTGTTTAGACAAATGTTTGTTGTTTACAGAAGCCAATCTTTCTATAGAAGATTTTACTACGTATAAAAAATTATTTGATAGAATTTCTGCCACTATTAAAAAGCCTGATTTGGTTGTTGTGCTTCATACATCAGTCGATACATTACAAAGAAACATTATCCAGCGTGGCAGAAGCTATGAGCAAAGCATTCAGCCAGCATATCTTGAAACATTAAACAATAGTTACTTGCATTTTTTTTCAGAAGAAAAAGAATACACCGTTTTAAATATTATCTCAGAAAAAATAAATGAGGATGTTTATGAAAACATCTTTAATCATATTATAACTTTTACGAAACAAACTACACAAGCAAAAATTAATACTATAAAATTATGAGTAACCTAAAATCTTGCCCCAATTAAAATAGTCTAATGAGAATATAAACTACTTCTTTTATTTTTTATTGATATGCCATGTTGGTTTTTCGCAAAACAAAATTAGCGGCACTATAAAAGACAGTAAAACACAACAAGCTATACCTTTTGCCTCTATTGGTATTGCAGGTACACAATTAGGCACGCTTAGCGATGGAAATGGTGTTTTTGAATTACCCCTTCGCAGTTTTGCTGATACTGTAAGCATTTCGTCAATAGGTTATAACAATTTATCGCTTACTGGTAACGAGTTAAAAAACAATTCAGACAAAATATTTTATCTGAAACCCGAAGCTTATTATTTAAAAGAAGTAGAGATAAATGCCAAAAACAGGGTATATAAAACATTGGGTACAAGCAATTACAGCAAAAATATATGCACGGCTTTTGTAGGTGAAAACGCCAACTGGCGAGGAGAACAAGCAGCTATACTTGCCCATAATAAAG
>JBDTJJ010000040.1:0-12145 GCA_039935895.1 Bacteroidia bacterium
TATAAAGTGTGCGACCAGTAGTGGCTAACAAGTTTTCTACCTGATGTGCTTCATCAATATTGATAGATTTACTAATACTATAAGCTGTAATACCCATGCCAATTTCAACAGGAGAGTTTGGCATAGCGCGCACTATTTTTTGATGCTGTAATTTTTCTTGTAGAAAAGAAATATTTATTCCAGCCATAATACTTAGCAGAATTGTTTTTGCATTCAGCACTTTTTTTAAATCAGCAGCAAGCTCTGTAAAATCTTGAGGTTTAACGGAAAGAATTATCACGTCACTATCTGAAATTAATGTGCTATCAGGTACAACGACTTTTCCTATATCTAATTTTTTTAAATCGTCTTTTCGTACTTCATTTTTTTCAACCAACAATAAATCCTCTTTAGAAACGATGTTATATTTTAAAAATGAGCGGGCGTAAATTAAACCCATATTGCCGCAACCTACAATAGTTATTTTCATACGGCAGTATTTTTATCAGTGTTTGTTTTTTCTTTGGCATCTAAATGGACAATCATTTCAGGCATATTAGATTCTCCAATTTTTTGTTTAATTAATTCGTTATTTACACTTTCTATTAAATCAGATAAAGTGTGTGAGCTATCACCTTCTATGGTAAAAAAAGTTACTTGCAATGTGTAAGTGCCGCCGCCAATTTTATTATGAGAAACAGATGTTGACGGGGTTTTAAGTACGCGTTTATCTTGATTAAGAATATCTGAAATCATTTTTTTTACAATATGGCTATCAAAACTATTATTTACAGTAACAAAAAACGAACTACGTAATGTGCCATGTTTGCTTTGGTTAACAATTAAACTATTAGAAACTGATCCGTTTGGAAGAATAACTGTTTTATTTTCTACCGTAATTAAATGCGTATTAAAAATTTGTATCTCGCGTACTTCGCCTTTTTGACCAAGCACTTCTATAGTATCCCCTATTTTGTAGGGTTTAAAAACTAAAATTAAAACGCCACCAGCAAAATTTGATAAGCTACCTTGTAAAGCCAAGCCCACAGCCAAACCTGCGGCACCAAGTACCGTTACTAGCGATGTTGATTTTATTCCAATCATTTCAGCCACGGTAATTAAAAGCAATACTTTTAATACAATGCTTATTAAGCTTCTTAAAAACGAACTTAAAGAAACATCAATATTTTTCCGATGCATTGATCTCTCTGATAATTTAGTTAGTTTGTTAATCAACCAAAATCCTACCACTAAAACAATTAAGCCAATTACTATTTTAGGGCCATAATTAATGGCAAATTCAGTTGCTCTCTTGGTATATGTTTCAACAAATGTAAGTTCTTGATGTACATCGGTTGTTACAACATTATCTGTGCTCATAATTTTATTTTTTAATTCAATGTATATAATTTTCCCGGTAAAGATTTTATTAAGTTGCCAAATTCTAATTGCAATAATAAGCCAGATGCCTTACCTGGTGTAAGTTGCAGCTTATTACAAATTTCATCTATATGAATTGGTTGCGAATCTTTTATCAAATTTATAATTAATGTTTCTTCTTCAGAAAGATTGATGGGCAAACTAAATTGTGCGCTCTTTGTTTTTTTATTTGGCGCTTGTTCCCAACCCATTGCAAATAAAAAATCGGCGGCGTTTTCTATCAAACCTGCTTTGTTACGTTTAATAAGCATATTACATCCCGCAGAATATTCTTCTTCTGCTCTACCCGGAAACGCAAACACATCTCTATTATAAGTATGTGCAATTTCTGCTGTGATAAGCGCACCTCCACTACGTTTAGATTCTACTACAATAACAGCATCACTCATGCCGGCAACAATTCTGTTTCGTTTAGGAAAATTTTCTCTATCTGGGTTTGTTTTCGATAAAAATTCGGTTAATAACCCACCTTGATGAACCATTTTATTAGCCACGTTTGTATGCACCGATGGATATAAATTATCTAATCCATGCGCTAAAACACCCACCGTATCAAGGTTATTAGAGAGTGCCGCTTTGTGCGCGCAAATATCAATGCCATAGGCTAAACCACTTACTACTAAAATATTTTCGGCAGCTAAGCCTTGCATTAATTTCTCTGTTTGTTGCCTACCATAATCGGTAGCGTTGCGTGTACCAATGACAGAAATAATTTTTTCTTTATTTAAATCTGCATTGCCTTTATAAAATAAAAGTATGGGTGCATCGCTACAATGTTTTAATTTATTTGGATAAGCTTGATCTGTAAAAAACAAAGGTGTAATAGCTTCGTCTTCTATAAATTTTATTTCTTGCTCGGCACGTTTAAATATTTCGGTATTATTTTTGTTACTTAAAACAAATTGAGCTACATACTCGCCCACATGGGGTATTTTTAGTAGTTCTTCTTTTTTAGCTTTAAAAACAGCACTTGCACTGCCGCAATACGCAATTAAATTTTTTGCTGTTACATCGCCAACTCCGGTTATTTGCTTTAAGGCAATTTGGTATACTAATTCGTTTGTGTTCAAGAAAAAATAATTTAGACGGCAAATTTAGATAAAACAAAAAACTAAACGAATACTTATTTTCTTTTGTTTTAAGAAAACTGTAAAGTAAAAATAGCTCCTGCAGGTTTATTATCGCTTATGCTGATTTGTATGTTATGCAGATCGCATAAGCTTTTGGTAATGAATAGCCCCAGCCCTGTGCCTTTAGCAGAACGGGTTTCTTCATTTCCAATACGATAAAATTTAGTAAACACATTTTCTTTTTCTGCATCAATAATTCCCGCACCTTCATCTTTTACAGAAACAATTGCTCTGTTGTTTTTTGATTGGATATTTATTTCAATTAATGCATTTACAGGCGAATATTTAAGTGCATTCTCTATTAGATTAGAAAAAATGATAGAGATAAATTGTTCATCAGCCGCAACAAAAACAACATCAGTAGAAATAACTTTTATTCTATTTTTATTTTCTTCGAAAGATTGCTCAACAAGTTTAGTTATTGTTTCAGAAAGATTTATTTTTTGAAGATGTAAGGTATTAATCTCGTTATCAGTTTTAGAAGCCAGCAAAACATTATCAATCATACGAAGTAAGCGTTCATTATCTGCTAAGGCTTTTTGCAGTAATTTATTTTTGGTCGCTTCATCAAGTGTATGTTTCTGTAAGGTTTGTAACTGAAGTTTTACAGAGGCCAATGGCGATTTAAGTTCGTGTGTTACCGAAAGCAAAAAATTACTTTGCAACCGATTTAGTTCATTTTCTTTTTTGCGTGTATTGTATATTTTTAAAATCCCTAAAGAAAGGAAAATCAAAAACACAGTTCCTTCGCCCAAGTCCATCCAAAGCTTATTGTTTTTTTTCTTTTCAATTAAGGCAATATTTTCATCTAATAAATTCTTGTCCGAAAAATGCAAAGCCGATATTTTCTTTTGCTCCTCAGCTAACAGGTTGTTTTGCCGAGTTAATAAAACTTCCCACCAAACAAACTGCAACAGTACGTAGGTAACTAGCGCGTAGAATAACCAATTATTTTTAGCTATGGACTTCATTATTTTTAGCTCGTTGTTTTATTATTTTCATTGGACTCGCTGAACGCTTCGCGTTTGCTCATTAGTTTTTCAATAGCACTAAAAATAACCATTACATCTTTTACCGATTTTACATTTTGTATGCTAATGTAAAAACGAGTGCCTTGTTCTTTCAATGCGCAATATGCCGGATTTTTTTGTGCGTACAACAAAATACTTTTAAACGCTTCCGAATTGTAATACTCACTTTCTTGCTTGCTAATAAAATACGCTAGCATCTTTCCATTTTTCAAAACTAATTTTTCAAAACCTAAATACATCGCTCTACGACGCATACGTATAGCATCAGCTAAATTTAAAACCTGTTGCGGCAACGGACCAAACCTGTCTTCTAAGTTTTTTTGTATGATAAGCAATTCATCTTCCGTTTGGGCATCATCTAATTGCTTGTACGTATTTAAACGTTCAGTAATATTTTCAATATATCTATCGGGTATCAATAATTCAAAATCAGTTTCAAGCACGGTATCTTTTACAAACGCTTTTGAGAAGGCTGTTTTTACTTGTGTATCTGCCAGCTGCACATCTTTAGTTTGTTCTTTATACCAACTTTCTTCTTTGAGTTCTTCAACAGCTTCATTTAAAATTTTCATATAAGTATCAAAACCCATGTCATTTATAAAACCGCTTTGTTCTCCACCTAACATATCGCCTGCACCGCGTATATCTAAATCGCGCATAGCAATTTGAAAACCACTTCCTAAATCGGTAAACTCGGTAATGGCTTGCAAACGTTTTTTTGCATCGCTGGTAAGTGTAAGTAAAGATGGAACTAATAAATAGCAAAATGCTTTTTTGTTTGAACGTCCCACACGCCCACGCATTTGGTGTAAATCACTCAGACCAAAGTTTTGCGAATCGTTTATAATTATGGTATTAGCATTCGAAATATCTAAACCCGATTCTATAATAGTTGTCGCAACCAATATATCGGTTCTGCCCTCTACAAAATTAAGCATCACTTCTTCCAGCTTATCACCATCTAGTTGTCCGTGCCCGACAGCAATTTTCGCTTCGGGTAACAAACGCTGAATAATACCTGCAACTTCTTGTATGCTTTGTACTTTGTTGTGTATAAAAAATGCCTGACCTCCGCGTGCAATTTCATAACGCAAAGCATCACGCACTAATTCTTCATTAAAATTATGCAACTCCGTTTGTACTGGATAACGATTTGGCGGTGGTGTTGCAATAACAGATAAATCGCGTGCACCCATTAAAGAGAATTGCAGCGTACGCGGAATTGGCGTTGCTGTAAGCGTTAGCGTATCTACGTTTTGTTTAATGAGTTTTAATTTATCTTTTGCACCAACACCAAACTTTTGTTCTTCATCAATAATTAATAAACCTAAATCTTTAAACTTAATTTGGTTGCTTAATAATTTATGCGTGCCTACTAAAATATCAACCTTACCTTCTTCTAATTTCTTTAAGGTTTCTTTTTGATCTTTTGCCGATTTAAAACGATTGACATAATCTACCGTAACCGGAAAATCTTTAAAGCGCTCGGCAAATGTTTTAAAGTGTTGTAACGCTAAAATAGTTGTCGGCACTAGTATAGCAGTCTGTTTACCATCGCAGGCAGATTTAAATGCGGCGCGTATAGCAATTTCTGTTTTACCAAAACCAACATCACCACAAACTAATCTATCCATCGGGTATGGTTTTTCCATATCGCGTTTTACATCGGCAGTAGTTTTTTCCTGGTCGGGTGTGTCTTCGTAAATAAAAGAGGCTTCCAATTCGTGTTGCAAATAATTATCGGGTGCAAAGGCATGCCCTTTAGATGCTTTACGTTTTGCGTATAGTTTTATCAAATCAAAAGCGACTTGCTTAACGCGGGTTTTTGTTTTTTGTTTAAGTGTTTGCCAGTGCGTAGAACCCAACTTATCCATACGCGGTACTTGTCCTTCTTTGCCAGTGTATTTGGCAATGCGGTGCAACGAAGTTATGCTTACATAAACCGCATCGTTATCTTTATAAACGAGCTTAACGGCTTCCTGCGTTTTATCTCCGACTTTAATTTTTTCCAATCCTGCAAAACGACCGATACCATGATCTATATGTACCACATAATCTCCCGGATTTAAACTTTGCAATTCTTTTAGCGTAAGTGCCTCGCCTGTTTTTTGAAACGATTGCGGAGTTTTATATTTATGGTAACGTTCAAATATTTGATGGTCGGTATAGCAGGCAACTTTGTTTGTATAATCAATAAAGCCTTCGTGTATGCTTAAGTGTATGGTTTCAAATAAATTTTCTACTACGCGGTTAGTATTAGATACATCGCTTAGTATTTGTCGCAAACGCTCGGCTTGCTTTTCGGTATCGGTAAATAAAAAATTGCTGTAGCCTTTTTGTTTGTTTTCTAAAAGATGTTTAAAAAGCAATTCGAAATTTTTATTGAAAGATGGTTGCGGTTGCTGGTTAAGCTCTACGCTATCGCTGGTAAATAAAGCCGTACCGTTAGTTTCTATAATTTGTTTTTTCTGTAACGAAGTTTTTAATTCATCTACATTACAAAATAATTTCTCCGGTCCTTTTTGTGTGGTTTCATTTAAAGCCTCGTAAGCCGAAACCGCTTTTTCATATAGCTGCGTAGTTTTTTGTATCAGGTAATTACTGTCTTTGCAAAAAACCAAGGTATCGTTATCGGCAAGTGTATCTAAAAAACAAATCTTGTTTTCCGACATACCTTCATTCGTGATATTAGGCGTAATGTGTATCTTCTCGTAACGTGCCGTCGATAACTGTGTAAGCGCATCAAAGCTGCGTATAGATTCTATTTCATCGCCAAACAATTCTATACGGTAAGGCATGTTGGCCGAAAAAGAAAACACATCTATAATGCCGCCGCGTATGGCAAACTCACCTGGTTCGGCCACAAAATCTACACGGTTAAAGCCGTAAGAAAACAGAAACTCTTCCAAAAACTCAATAGATAGTTTTTCTTTTATGGCAATCTTAAACGTGTTTTCACCCAAGGCTGCTTTGCCCGGTATTTTTTCAAAAAGAGCTTCGGTATAGGTAACAATAATATTTTTTTTATCGCTGCTGGTAATTTTTTCCAGCGTTTCTATACGTTGTTGCTGCGATGCCGTTTGTGTCTTTTCAAAATCGTAGGCATTAACATAACTAAAAGGCAGGTACAAAGGTTTTTTATCCTGCAACACCTGTAAATCGTTCAGCACATAAAGGGCATCTTCGGTATTGTTGCAAATAATAACGATGTTTTTATCAAAATCTTTAGCGCATTGCGCATACAAAAAGCTCCAGCCCGAGCCATGAACTCCCTTTACAAAAAGGTTTTTCTTCTCGTTTAATTTTTCGGTTATAGCCGAAAAATCAATATGTATGTTTTGCAGCGACATGTAAAAGGCAGGCAAAAATCGGGATTATTTTGCATTAATTACCTTCTTTTAGAAATATCTTATTTTGTGACAGTGCAAGAACTCAAAATGAAGAAACCCTATTAACACCCAGCTGTTAAAAGCCTACAAGCTTCTGTAAAAAGTTTACACCCACATTTTGTATCTTTGTTAAGATAAAATGTTACGTCGGTTAGTATATATAGTTTTTAGTTTTTTGCTTGTGCAGATAGGCTTTGCGCAGCCTTCTGAGAAAAAAAACACTCCCGATGATTACATAGCACGCTATAAAGAAGACGCCGTAAAAGAAATGTATCAATACGGCATACCGGCCAGCATTACCCTTGCGCAAGGCATGTTAGAAAGTGGAAATGGCAACAGCGCACTATCGGTTTATGCCAACAATCACTTTGGTATTAAATGTCATAAAGATTGGACAGGCCCATCGTATATTTTAGACGACGATGAAAAGAACGAGTGCTTTAGAAAGTATCAGGACGTGTTGGATTCGTATTCAGATCACTCACAATTTTTAAGAAACAGAGATCGTTATGCGTTTTTGTTTGAACTACCCAAAACCGATTACAAAGCCTGGGCTAAAGGTTTAAAGGAAGCCGGTTACGCCACGCACCCAAAGTATGCCGAGCAGCTAATTGATTTAATCGAACTCTATAAATTATACGATTTAGACAAAGAAGTTGCACTAACGGTACGTACCATAAAAGAAAAGGCACCACAGGTAAAATTAAATTTACGGCAAGTTTTAAAGTTCAATCACACTAAATTTATTATTGCAAAACCCGAAGACAGTTTCTTTAAAATTGCATCCGACTTTGATTTAGAACTAAACGATTTGTTTAAATACAACGATTTTGCCAAGGGAATAAAAATAATTCCTTACGAAAAAATTTATGTAGAAGCCAAGCGTAGAAAGGCCTTAGAGCCTTATCACGTAGTAACCAAAGGAGAAACCATGATGAGCATTTCTCAGCTGCATGGCATAAAATTAAATTCGTTGTATAAAAAAAATAGAATGAAATTAGGCGCAGCGCAACCAAAAACCGGTACCGTTTTATTTTTAAGAAAGCGCAAACCTAAGAACGAGGCTGCAAAGTAAACCACTGCAAAGCCAAATCGTAGCTCGTTAATCCAAACCCCGAAACAGAACCTTTGCAATGCTTACCTAAGTAAGATACATGGCGGTAATCTTCTCTTGCAAAAATATTGCTAATGTGTACTTCAACTACTGGCGTAGAAATTCCTGCCACAGCATCGGCAATAGCAATAGATGTATGTGTATAAGCACCTGCATTTAAAATAATACCATCAAAATCTTTATCTGCTTTGTGTAAGACATTAATTAATTCGCCCTCTACATTGCTTTGATAATATTCTAACTCTACCGCAGGGAATTTTGTTTTTAGTAAAGAAAAATATTCTTCGAAAGTTTGGTTGCCGTAAACTGCTGGCTCGCGTGTGCCAAGCAAGTTTAAATTTGGTCCGTTAAGAATTAAAATTTTCATGGTCTAAAAAAAATTAAATCGCATTATAAATAATAGACCATAATCGTAACTAATTAAGCCTTATACATAACTTCTTTAACCACTTTAACCGTTTTGGCTACGCTGGGTAAAGATGCTTCAATTAAGGTTGGCGCATAAGGTAAAGGCACATCGGCTGTTGTAATACGGCGAATTGGTGCGTCTAAATAATCGAACGCATTTTTTTGTACCATGTACGTAATCTCTGAAGAGATACTTGCCAAAGGCCACGCTTCTTCTACAATTACCAAACGATTTGTTTTTTTAACCGAAGCAATAACGGTATCATAATCAATAGGACGAACAGTGCGTAAATCAATAACTTCTGCACTAATGCCTTCTTTTTCTAATTCTTCGGCAGCTTTTAAAGCTACTTTGGTAATTTTTCCGAAAGTAACAATGGTAACATCAGTTCCGGCTCTTTTTATATCAGCAACTCCAATTGGTATAATGTATTCGCCTTCCGGAATTTCTCCTTTATCGCCATACATTTGCTCGCTTTCCATAAAAATAACGGGGTCGTTATCACGAATGGCTGATTTTAACAAACCTTTTGCATCGTATGGATTAGAAGGCACAACTACCTTTAAACCCGGACAGTTTGCATACCAGTTTTCAAATGCTTGCGAGTGCTGTGCGCCTAATTGACCGGCAGAAGCCGTTGGCCCACGAAACACAATAGGGCAGCTATATTGTCCGCCACTCATGCTATACATTTTAGCAGCAGAATTTATAATTTGATCAATGGCAACCAACGAAAAGTTGAAGGTCATAAATTCTACAATTGGGCGTAAACCATTCATAGATGCGCCAATGGCAATACCTGCAAAGCCAAGCTCAGCAATGGGTGTATCAATAACACGTTTTTCACCAAACTCAGCCAACATACCTTTACTTACTTTGTAAGCTCCGTTATATTCGGCTACTTCTTCGCCCATTAAAAAAATCTTGTCGTCACGGCGCATTTCTTCACTCATGGCTTCACGTAAGGCTTCACGAAATTCAACTGTTTTCATACTGTAATTTTAAGCGTAGCAAATGTACTAATTTTTCATTCAAAATTTGGGCGTTCCGCTTGATTACAAGCGCCGGGCTTTCACTTCAATCTTTTGCGATTACACAAAAGGATTTTCGTTGCAATCCCTAACGCAATATTAATTTTTAATTCTTAATTTTTAATTCTTAATTTGTATCGTAATGAGCAAATTTTTAATAGCAGGATTAGGAAATATTGGCGATGAATATGCGGAAACGCGCCACAACATTGGTTTTAAAATAGCCGACGAACTGGCTAATGACGCTGGGACTTTGTTTCGCAACGACCGACTTGCCAGCGTAGCCGAAATAAAATACAAAGGCAGGCAGCTTATTGTAATTAAACCCACCACGTTTATGAATTTAAGCGGAAAGGCTATTAATTACTGGTTACAAGCCGAAAAAATACCCGTAGAAAATTTATTGGTTTTGGTTGATGAATTGGCTTTTCCATTCGGACAAATACGTATTCACCCAAAGGGAAGTGATGGCGGGCATAACGGTTTGAAAGACATACAAGCAACTTTAAATACACAAAATTATGCGCGCTTGCGTTTTGGTATTGCCAACGCATTTAGCAAAGGAAAACAGGTTGATTATGTGCTTGGCAAATGGAATGAAGAGGAGTGCAAAACACTTAGCGAGCGCATTAAAACTTCTACCGATGCCGTAAAATCTTTCGCTTTTGCAGGTTTACCTTTAACGATGAATAGTTTTAATTCGAAATAAAAAAATCACTAAACCACATAGAAACATAGCTATTTTTAATACTTGCCACAGATTGCGCAGATTGTCGCAGAAAAATTAAATCTGTGTTATTAGTGAAATCTGCGGCTAAAATGGGCTTCTATGTGCCTATGTGTTTAAAATAACAAGATTGCGTATCTTTGATAATTCATGATCCCAAGAGACACCGTAGATAAAATTATTGAAACCGCTCGCGTTGAGGAAGTGGTGGGCGATTTTATTACCCTTAAAAAACGTGGCGCAAATCTGTTGGGTCTTTGTCCTTTTCATGGCGAGAAAAGTCCTTCGTTTACCGTTTCTCCCTCCAAAGGAATTTACAAATGTTTTGGTTGTGGCAAAGCGGGCAACTCGGTTAATTTTATTATGGAACACGAAAGTCTTTCTTATCCGGAAGCCTTGCGTTACCTAGCTGCCAAGTACAGTATTGAAATTGTAGAAAAAGAAATTACGCCCGAGGAGCAAGCGCAAATTACTGAAAAAGAAAGTCTGTACATTGTTACTTCATTCGGACGCAACTATTTTACCGATAATTTATGGAATACCGATGAAGGCAAATCTGTTGGACTAAGTTATTTTAGGGAACGTGGTTTTACAGATGAAATTATTAGAAAGTTTCAGCTTGGTTTTTCTTTCGAGGATAGAAAAGCATTTTCAAAAGCAGCCATAGCAGCGGCTTACAAGCCTGAGTATTTAGTGAAGACAGGTTTATCCATTCTATCAGATAAACATGTTGCCAACACGCCAATTACTATCAACGATATTTTTGATAGATACACTGGTCGTGTAATTTTCCCTATACATAACGGCACCGGAAAAGTTATTGGTTTTGGCGGACGCATATTAAACAGCGATAAAAAATTTGCCAAATACATTAACTCGCCACAAACTGATATTTACGATAAGAGTAAAGTACTTTACGGTTTGTTCTTTGCTAAAAAACAAATTACCCAAGAAGATAATTGTTATTTGGTGGAAGGCTACACCGATGTAACTTCTATGCATCAAGCGGGAATTGAAAATGTGGTGGCATCATCGGGTACATCATTAACGGTCGATCAAATTCGTTTGATACATCGTTTTACCAACAACATTACTATTTTATATGATGGCGATGTGGCCGGTATTAAAGCCAGTTTTAGAGGTATTGATTTAATTTTGGAAGAAGGAATGAATGTGAAAGTCCTTTTATTTCCTGATGGAGATGACCCTGATTCGTTTTCTAAAAAAGTAAGTGGCGATGATTTGCGTGCTTACATTAAAAAGAATTCCAACGATTTTATAAAATTTAAAACCAATTTACTTTTTGAAGAAGCCAAGCACGAACCCGTTAAAAAAGCCGCGCTTGTAAAAGATATTATTGAAAGTATTGCCATTGTGCCCGATGCTATTATTCGTAATGGATACATAACCGAGTGTAGTCATATATTGCAGGTTGATGAGCAAACACTGGTGTTTCAGGTTAAAGCCACACGCGATAAAAAAATTACCAAAAAGAACTTTCAACCTGAAGCACAACAAATTGCCGAACAGCAATCTATTTCTGAAAACACCAATCAAGAAATAAAAGACGAGCTGCAAAAATCTTTAGATGCCGATTTAAACCCGTTTGCCGAGCAAGAAAAAAATTTAGTGCGTTTACTTATTAATTACGGAACACACCTGCTTACTATTGAACATCTAAATGAAGACAATGAAAATGTTTCTATAGATGTTTCTGTTGCCGAATTTATTTTAAACGAATTGCAGCAAGATGATTTGAGTTTTGTAGATTCTACCTATCAATTGTTTTTATATGAATTCATGCTTCAAATGCAAAAGGAAAATATACCTGATGCAGATTATTTTGTAAAGCACCGAAACCCGCAACTGGCGCAGACTACCATACACCTTATTAG
>JBDTJJ010000041.1:0-6180 GCA_039935895.1 Bacteroidia bacterium
TTGTGCCGATGTTAACTCAATATGCATCGTGCTTTGAATTTGAGCCTGAGTTCTTGTTACGTTCCAAACACGCGCTGCATCTATGGTTCCATTTATTTGCGAACCAAGACTTCTTTCTGCACCAACATTTAGTAATGAATTAACCGTCATGGTTCCTAGCGTAGCATCTTGAAATATAGTTGTAGTCTCAACATTACCATCCACATAAAATAATAAGCTGGTACCGTCAAAAGTTATCGCAACGTGATGCCAAGATCCGGTTAATACAGTTGTTCCATCATATGTTTTATTATTGTTCGCATCATCTACTATTTCACATCTCAAGTTGCCAGCACTGTTAATAGAAAACTGTACCCATTGGGCTTGGCCAGTTTGTGTATTGGTTGTCATTATGCCAGCCCAATCAGATGGAGTAATAATGTTTACCCATGCTTCATAAGTAAAATGGTTACCATGAGCAATGTTTGTTGAGGTAATAGCATAATTATTACCTCCCGAGCTAAAATTAAGAGCCTGGCCTGTTTGAGCAGTTGCCTGCTTAACACTTCCCAGTAAGAGAAATGCAGCTGCAATTGTACATAGTGTTTTTTTCATAGTTGAAATTTTTAAATTCGGGTTGAAAGTATATATATTATTTTTAAACGCATAGAAAAAAGGGCTTTTTTATCCTTAATAGTTAAAAAAGCACAAAGTGCTTGTGTTTTTGTTTAAAAGGCAATATGACTTTCATTATTCGTAATAAATGTAGGTGTGTATTTTTTTAACATTATACTTTTATATCGCTCATTAAAATAAAAAAAGGTTATTTGATGAGTTCTTGCACATGCGCCTGTAACTCTGGAAAGAAGGTTTTAAAATCCCTATCAAAATCTGCATAGTTTTTCACTAGTTCTTCAGCGGCTGTTTCCATACCCGAAACAAAATGCGCCCTACGCGACATGCCTTGCATTACTTTTTCAATGCCTTCAATTTTAGTGTATGCAAAAAGTATATCGTACTTTATCATGTAATCGTAAAATTGTTTAGAGCGTTCGGGGAAAACAGCATAATGTTGTCCTAAATATTTATAAACAGAATTAGTGTATTCTCTTAGCGAAACAGCTGAATAATCATTCCAATTAACGGCTAGAAAATGATCGTAAAAAATATCGGTAATAACAGGCGCATACTTTTTATAACGTTCTCGTAAACGAATAATACTCTTTTGCATTTCGACATGACTATCCGTAAAGGTATCAATGGCACGATGCAGTTTTATTCCTTTTTGTATGCCTTCTGTAAAATCATTCATCGCATTTCCTTTAACCGAATCGGCAATAAAATTACCAACCATAATTTCACTTGGCTCGTCGGAAAGGAATAAATGCGCTAAAAAATTCATTCTATAAAGATAACAAACTAAGGCGTAAATTTGTTTCACAAATGGCCATCGGTAACTGGAATAATTTTATAAAATCTTTCGAGATGTATCTCTCGGCCGAGCGCTCGTTTAGTAAGCATTCTGTACAAGCTTATTTACGAGATATAAAAGGCTTGGCAGATTTTATGGATGTAGAATTTTCAAATATCTCTCCACAAAAAACAGAACTAAAACATTTGCAAGCTTACATAAAACAAATAAATGAAATTGGTTTAAGTCCGGTTACACAAGGCAGAATTCTATCCGGCATCAGAGCTTTTTTTAAATTTTTAGTTATTGAAAAAGAAACAGATAACAACCCTACTACCCTATTAGATTGGCCACGCACAGCACGCAAACTACCTGATGTATTGAACGAAAAAGAAATTGAAGATGTTTTAAATGCTATTGATAGAAGTACGGATGATGGAGAAAGAAACCGTGCTATGCTGGAAGTGCTTTATGGCTGCGGCTTACGCGTTAGTGAATTAGTGAATTTAAAAATTAGCGATATACATAAAGAAGACGAGTATTTAATTGTAACGGGTAAAGGCAATAAACAAAGGTTAGTTCCTATAAACGGCATGGCGCTTAAACACATTGATATTTACCTCAAAAATATTCGCAGTCATGTTTCTATAAAAAAAGGCAACGAAGATATTTTGTTTTTAAACCGACGAGGCAGCATGCTTTCGCGTGTTATGGTTTTCTATATCATTAAAGATTTAGTTGCAAAAACAGGCATTAAAAAAACAATTTCTCCTCATACATTTCGCCATAGCTTTGCTACACATTTATTAGAAAATGGTGCCGATTTACGTGCCGTACAAGAAATGCTTGGACATGAAAGCATTACCACTACCGAGATTTATACACACATAAGCGATCACACCTTAAAAGATGCCGTACTAAAACATCATCCGCGCAACATCTAAATGAGTTTTGTCTAAAATGACAAATATCATGTTGCCATTTACATCAACATTTTACTTCTTTTATTTATCTTTGTCACCGATATTATAACATGCAATTATATTTATCTGCACATGAAAGAATTAAGGAATAGAAAAAACAAACAAGAGCTTAAACAGCTTTTAAACCAAGAAGGTTTTGAAAGAAAAACCATTTCGTTTTACCGATACGTTAAAATAGAAAACCCACAAGATTTAAGAAATCAACTTTATACCGAATGGGAAAACCTACAGGTATTTGGTCGGATTTATCTTTCGTACGAAGGTATAAATGCACAAATGAGCGTGCCTAAAAACAATTGGGATGCTTTTGTAGAGCAACTTTACGCCCGCAGTTATTTTACCGATGTACCGTTTAAAGAAGCTGTTGAAGACAACGGAAAATCTTTTTACAAACTCATTATAAAAGTGCGTGATAAAATTGTAGCCGATGGAATTGAAGACCCAACTTTTGACGCATCTAATACGGGCAATTACTTAAACGCCCGCGAGTTTAACGAAGTAATGGATAAGCCCGATACTATTGTAATTGATATGCGCAATCATTACGAAAGTGAAGTGGGCAGGTTTGAAAATGCTTTTTGTCCGGATGCAGATACCTTTAAAGAAGAACTGCCACAAGTTATTGAACATTTAAAAGGGCAAGAAAATAAAAACGTATTGATGTATTGCACTGGCGGCATACGTTGCGAAAAAGCAAGTGCTTACTTTAAGCACAAAGGTTTTAAAAATGTATATCACTTAAAAGGTGGTGTTATACAATACGCGCACGAGGTAAAAGAGCAAAATCTTAAAAGTAAATTTATAGGTAAAAATTTTGTGTTTGATGAACGTGTGGGCGAACGTATTACCGATGATGTAATTGCTGAATGCCACCAATGCGGTGCTAAGTGCGACAGGCATGTAAATTGTAAAAATGATGATTGTCATTTGTTATTTATACAATGCGAAACTTGCGAAACAAAATACAATGGTTGCTGCACGCCCGATTGCATGACTGTTGCCGCGCTTCCGGTTGAAGAACAACGCGCTTTACGAAAAGGAAAAGCTAAAACAGAAAAAGAAACCTTGGCAGTTTATAAAAGCCGATTGCGGCCAAACTTAAAAGATATTTTAAATAACAAATGAGATTTTTATTTTTAATATTAGCACTCGCATTAATTTCTTGCACTTCTTCTCATAAGACAGTTGAAGAGAAACCTAAAGAAGAGGAAAACCCGATAGATTTTTCATTGAAGAAATTATCAGATATTGATATGGATAAATTAAAACTAGTTGATTCTAGTAATGAAATTTGTATTATGGCCAAACAACATAGCTCAGCTACAAAATATTACCATTATTCCATACTCGATACAACTAAAGCTAATTATAATTCTTATGTTTATTATTATTGTGCAGATTTACCACAAGCATTTGTGTTAGCTAACTACGATAAAAAAGGAAAATATATTGACGATATAATTGTATCTTATATGTATGGTGACGGTGGAGATTTTGATCACTCAGAGGGAACTTTTTTAAACGATACAATAATTATACGAACCGACACAACTGGACATTGTGAGTGGATAGAAAGGCCAAATGGTGATTCTTGTAAAATTATATTAGATAACTTAATTAAACTAAAAATATCTATCAAAAAAGACGGTCATATTCATACAGACACAATTAAATAATTAAAAATGGCATTAATAAAAACAGTAAACGGTAACGAACCAAAGTTTGGTGATAATTGTTTCTTAGCAGAAAACGCAACCGTAGTAGGCGATGTAATTATGGGCAACGATTGCAGCGTGTGGTTTAACGCCGTTATTCGTGGCGATGTAAATTCTATTCGTATGGGCAATAAAGTCAACATAC
Source organism: Bacteroidia bacterium (assembly GCA_039935895.1). Lineage (GTDB taxonomy): Bacteria > Bacteroidota > Bacteroidia > B-17B0 > Aurantibacillaceae > PALSA-968. The sequence continues at coordinate 4,234 of JBDTJJ010000041.1, forward strand.
AAGATGGAGCTGTGTTGCATTGCACCTATCAAAAAACAAAAGTCAACTTGGGTAACAACGTATCTATTGGTCACAACGCCATTGTACACGGCTGCACCATACACGATAATGTTTTAATTGGCATGGGCGCTATTGTTATGGATAATTGCGTTATAGAAAGCAATTGTATTATTGGAGCAGGTGCTGTGCTTACTGAAAATACGCATGTGCCTGCGGGTACTATTTATGCAGGTGTTCCCGCAAAAAAAGTAAAAGATATTGATGCTAAATTGTTAGAAGGTGAAGTAAACCGTATTGCCAATAATTATTTAATGTATGCAAGTTGGTTTAAATAATTTCTAAACACCTACAATCCTTTTTTAGTAATTTAGGCAAAAACAAAACGATGCTTTTTAAAACCTCCGACAACTTAGATTTATATTACGAAATAACAGGCAACCAACAAAGCACTAAAACAATTGTGTTTTTAAATGGCTTATCGCAATCTACCGTAGCGTGGTTTTTAATGGTGCCCCAATTTAAAGAAGATTACAAAATTATTTTAGTCGATTTTATTTTTCAAGGGCAATCATCTAAAAATGCAGAGTGGCGCAGTTTCGATAGGCACGCACAAGATGTAAAAGAATTATTAGATGAGTTGAAAATTGAAAAAACAATTCTTGCAGGTTTATCTTATGGTAGTTTGGTGGCTCAACATTTTGCATTACGCTATCCAAAAAAATTGAGCAATTTAATTTTAATGAGCACCTTTGCTCACAAAACGCCTTATTACGAAGCTATTGAAATAGCTTGGTGGAATGCCTTGCAAGTAGGCGGTTACTCACTTATGTTAGATGTAATGTTGCCAAGTGTTTTAGGCGAAAATTATTTTAAAAATCCAATCATACCAATAGATTTAATGAAGCAAGCCCGCACCGATGCCAATAGCAATAGTGATGCCTTGTTTAAATTAATGCGAGCTACCCGAGAGCGACCAGATTATCGCCCTATGCTAAAAGAAATAATTATTCCAACGCTAATTATTCATGGCGAAAAAGATTTATTAATGTCAGTTAGCTTAGCACAAGAAGTTCATAAAGCTATTCCAAACTCTATTTTAGAAATTATACCAAACGTAGGGCATACATTAAATTTAGAAGCTGTTACGCAAGCATCTCAATTAATTTTAAATTTTTTGAAAGAGTAGCATCATGATAAAAATATTGTTAGCCGAAGACGAAGAGCATTTACAAGACACCATCAAACTTAATTTAGAGTTAGAAGGCTACATGGTAATTGCCTGCAACAACGGCGCTGAAGCCATACAAGCAGCTAAACAAAACAACTTTCATTTAGCGGTATTAGATGTTATGATGCCACAAGTAGATGGTTTTGAAGCTTGTGTACAAATAAAACAACATCAACCCGATTTGCCTGTTTTGTTTTTAACCGCCCGCACAGATGGCAACAGTCGCATTACAGGTTTAAAGTTGGCCGACGATTATTTATCAAAGCCATTTAATTTAGAAGAACTTATTTTACGTGTAAAAAATCTTCTAAAGCGTTATGAAGTAAAAATCAATGATGTATTTTTATTTGATGGCTTTGAAATTAATTTCTCTTCGCTTTACATAAAAACAAAAACCGAAACCATTACATCACTTTCTCAGCGCGAGTGGCAACTGCTTCATCTTTTGGTCGGCAAAAAAAACTTGGTTGTTTCTAGAGATGAGATTTTAGAAAAACTTTGGTCTCCCAACGAAAACCCATCTGCAAGAACCATTGATAACTACATTTTAAATTTTCGTAAAATATTCGAAACAAATCAGCGCGAACCGAAATACATACAATCTATTCGGGGCGTAGGATATAAACTTTCGGTATAAAAAAAATAACTACTTTAGGTAACACTAACCAAACACTATGTTTAAACTATTATTCAAATTAGGTAACTGGAAAATTACACAC
>JBDTJJ010000042.1:0-10046 GCA_039935895.1 Bacteroidia bacterium
TATCATAAATATACATTTCAAACGAAGTAATAAAAGTGCCCTCCGCTTTAAATAAATCGTTTCTACCGTCATTGTTTGGTGAAAACGAATTGGGTATATATAAAGTTGAATAATCAATAACATGTATATTATATGTAACCGAATCTATACAACCATGATTGCTTGTAAAATAATAACTAGCTGTATAATCTCCCGATTGTTCAAACGAATAATGGGTTGTCAACTCTAAATTAGTTCCGGTAGATAAATATCCGCTGGTTAATGCCCAGCCCGCATTTACATTAATATCTAAAGTTACATCCGTAAGCGAATAAATTTCTCCACCGGGCAATACATTAAATGTAGTAGCTAACACATCATTTTGATTAACAACCGTAACCGAAGCGGTAGCTGTACAATTATATAAATCGCTAACCTCAACCGTGTAATTTCCGGCAGATAAATTAAGGATGGTTTGATTGGTATCTAATGTACTCCATTGATAATGATAAGGTGAATATCCCATAGGGTTTGCAGTTGCCGTACCCAAATTTTTGTTACAAAAAGTAGGCGTTGCATTTGTTTGTATAGTTAATGAAGGTGTATTTCCAATAGCCACGGTAACAGAATCTTTGCAAGTATGATTAAAACCATCTGTTACAACAACGGTGTAGTTTCCGGTAGATACATTATGTATGGTTTGTGTTGTGGCGGTAGGTGTTGTACTCCACTGGTAAGTGTATGGCGGATTTGCTACCGGAGTAGCTGTTGCAGAACCAATGTTTTTGCCGCAATAATCTGGATAGGTAGCAATGTGTATAGGAAAAAAAGTATTGGTGCCAACTGTGGTTGTTTTGCTGCCCATGCATCCATTGGCATCGGTTATAGAAACCGAATACGTACCCGGTAACAAACCTGTTATACTTTGTGTTGTTTGGTTACCCGGCAACCAAGCATATTGATAAGGCGCAGCAGCTGGCGTAACTGATATTACATTTACTTCGCCCGATGGTCCGCCACAAACCGAGTTAACTACTGATGTTGTAATTTGAAGCGTTGGGCTACTTATAGTTATTATAGCTACCGAAGTTGTTGTGCAGTTGTGCGCATCTTTAACGGTAACGGTGTATTGTCCCTGTGCCAAATTATGGATAGCGCTTGTTGTTTGTGTTGTATTCCACAAATACGTGTAAGGCTGTGTGCCACCCGAAGCAATGGTTGTTGCCGAACCAACCGCACCCGAACATAATGTGGGCAAACTATTTACAGTAGCGGTAAGTATAGCTGGTTGTGTAATGTTTGCCGTTGTAGTAACTATGCAGCCTGTATTTACATCTGTAATGGTGCAAGTATAATTTCCAGCAGTAAGAGATGAGGCTGTTTGATATGTTGGGCCGGTATTCATATTCCAAAAAAACGAATAGCTATTGTTTCCACCGTTATTTATATTTACAGATGCCACACCAGTGTTTCCACCATAACAAGCCACATTGGTGGTGGTAGCTGTCGCATTCCAATTTATTGGCTGTATAGTAACGGTAGCTGCCGCACTAACTGTACACGTATTAACATCCGTAATAATACACGTATAATTTCCTGCTAAAAGATGCGTTGCCGTTTGTGTTGTTTGTACCGGGCTTGTATTCCAACTATAAGAATAAGGAGAAGTGCCGTTTGCGGTAACATTTACCGATGCCGTTCCTACAGAACCGGTACAAGTTGTTGATGTAGTGCTTACACTAACCTGCAGAATTGGTGGTGCTGTAATTGTAATTTGAATAGCGCTTAGGCAGCCTCCGTTATCGGTAACGCTTGCCGTATATGTTCCTGCGGATAAGTTGGTGGCAGTAAACCCTGTCTGCACAGGGCTTGTATTCCAAATGCAATTGTATGGCGCTGCCCCTCCAATAGGGTTAACTGTTGCACTTGCATTGGTGCCTCCATTACAAATAAGGTTTTGTTGTGATGAGGTTAATACAATGTTGCTGGATGTTGTGCCAACTAAAGCAGTTACTGTTTGCGTAATAATACCGCATATTTGATTCATACTAACGTGGCAGGTGTATGTGCCCGAAGCTAAACCACTAATGCTTTGCGTAGTTTGATTGCCCGGATACCAATGATATGTAGGTGTGCCTGTGTAATTAGTTACCGTAACAGTTGCGCTACCTGTGCTGCCGCATCCGCCGGTGGCTGTGGTGCTGGTTGTTAACACGGCCGGACTCTGACAACTTAATGTATTGTTACTAATGAGTACTCCAGAATCGTATAGGGCGTTACCCGCATCGGCAATAGCAAATTTTACATGGTAAGTGCTACAAGGTGCAACGGGCGTAATAGATGTTATTGGAATGGTGTACCCATTATAAGCAATAGCCGAATTAGGTGTTGTATAATTGTTATGAAAATAAGCTGAATTAGTGCCTGCATTTACATTGTTTATAGATACAGGGGTTCCGTTTGGAAGTGTGGCAATGTTTTGTGCTGTATAATTCCCCCCACTAGGATTTGTACCTGTAAGAAAAATAGCAAAGGCATCGTTGTACCCTCCAACCCCCTGCGGATATTCTTCTGAGCCAAAAACAAAAGCCATTTTAAGGCTATCGCAAGTGGGTATAAAATCAAATTCTAAAACACATACATCAAAGGTTGCTGTGGGCACAATGGCTATTAAATTGGGATCGCTAAAATTATTGCCATTATTAATGTTGCATAAATGATTGCCTGAGTTTGCCGCATCTATAGCGGTGCCTGTAGTTAAAATAATGCCACCTGATATACCTAAGTTAGCCCCGGAAAAAGAGAATGTTCCGGCTGCACTGCCACCACAATTTATGGTAGCGTTTGATACGTTTACACCAACACCGGCAACGGCTTGTGCAAGCGAAGCGGCTGTATTATTTGGAGTAACCGCTATTTGAGATTGAGCACCAAAGTTTTGAAATAACGCAATGGTAATTAAATAAAAAAAACGGGTAAACTTTTGCATGTTGCTTATTGCAAAACAAATAAATTATTTTGAGCTAAAATTATACAGTTGAAAACTGCAGAAGCGCGTTTTGTAGTTTCCATTTTTCAAAGTATTAAAAGCTTTGAAAGTGGTTAAAGACTATCCACAACTCATGACAGTTGGATTCTTTTAGGCTGTTCACTTCAAAAGCTTAAGCAAATATATAACATTAGGTTAAAAAAGCAACATTAATAGATTGTTAAAAATAAAAAAGCCCTTCTGCTAATTGGCAGAAGGGCATTCTCAATCAAAAAGAGAAAAAAATTATTGTTTAATAACTTTAACTACTTGTGTTTTGCCATCAGCAACAATTTTAACTACATAAACACCAGCCGGTAAGCTAATATCGTTTATAGATATATTGCTACCAGATAGGTTGTTATTTGTTAATACTTCTTTACCCAAAACATCTGTAAACGATACGCTTACTTTGCTTGCAGCTACCGGAAGTTGTATGTTAAATTGGTTTGTAACCGGGTTAGGGTACATAGTTGCGTTTAAACTGTTGTTGTATTTTGCTATACCTGATAAAGAAGTACAGTTTTTTACAATATCAGCAGAATCGCGAGGTACTAAACTATAAGCGCTAAACTCATAATTTACGTTACCGGTAACACAATAAGCGATTGTGCTAGGGTATGGTGCTGTTGGTGTATAACCAGGGTTTCCTGTAGAACCAGTTGTCGCAGTTCCATTAGGAGAGTAAAAACCAGCTTTAAAATCAAATGTACAAGGCACTCCACCAGATGCAACATCTGCAATAGTACCTTCACCGTAATTTGCGTTATATGTTTGTACTGTTGCATTTTGTATGTTTACCAATATACCTTCGTACTGCTCGTCTTGTATTGTTTGGGTGTTTACTTGGGTTGACGCAATTGAATGACCAGATGATACTTTTGTGAAATTAGTAACCTGTACTAATTCTGTCATGTTAAAATATTCATCAACTGCACATTTAAATGTAACGCTATCTCCAATAGTTACGTTAGCTACATTTGTTTGGTCAAAAACCAAAGCCGCTGCCCAGGCATGAGAACCTGTTGTTTGAACGTAATAACCAGATGGAGTGCTGCTGGTTAAAATAACATCTGTTACAATACCACCAGTTAGGCTAACAAACTGCCCAAAAAATGGTGAGTTACCATTTGATGCCGCTGTGTATTGAATATCATGCAAAGAAGCCGGTATTGGCGTGTATGGTTGTACCACAAAACTATCAACATCTATACCTGTAATGCTTACTCCACCTGAAGCTGTATAAGTACCCGTGCTTTTTACTTTTAAACAAAATTGTGCGTTGTTTGTAGTAGTTGGTGCTACAACTGTTTGCACAAAATGGTGCCATCCTTTACCGCTAACGGTTTGTCCGTTTGCTGCTGAATAATTAGCCGAAGTAGTTGCTGCGCTACCATCTGTTACCTCAGCAGAGATAGTGCCTTTTCCGCGTGCATAATATGAAATTTGATACGCAACTGGAGCTGCTGTAACAGCAACAGTTACTCCCGCCATAATACCCGGCGTGTAAGAAGATGCTGTGTTTACCAATTTACAAGAAAAGTTACCCGATTGAACCGGCGTTACCGTAGATGAGTTTGTTACCTTTGTAACATTAGCAGATGCAATGGTACTTGCCGGTGAAATTTCCCAGTTGTTAGGAACTGAACCTGTCCAGTTTTCAAAAGTTTCAGTCACAATAGCCGCACCAAGTGTTGCTTGTGCTGATACCTTTATAGTCATAACTACAAAGGCTGCAATGGTTAATTTAAATAGTTTTGATTTCATTTTGTTTTTTGTTTTTTACTTGTTTTTATTTTTAGGTTACTTGTTTATTTATGGTTTAATTATTTCTGAGTACAAAAGTGCCTAACAGATAAGTGCTTCCGGTAGAATCAACATCGTTTGTATTGCTTTGGTATCTAAAGGCTACATAAAAAGTAGGTGTGCTGCCTGCTGTGCCAACCGTTAAAGCAATTGGTATTGGGCTATAAGGACTGTTGTTGCCGTGCGCGTATTTAAACGAAGGATACCCATTACTACTGATGGCTGCAATGGAAGGATAAAATCCTGAAATATCTGTCCATTGCGAAGGAATTAAATTCGTTCCATCATAAGTTCTTGAAACCATTACACTTAATAAGCGTTTAGTAGTTCCATACTGAAGTGCCGAAGAAAAATCCATGTATTTTGTAATACTTCCACCATGGCTGTATGCATAATCTGAAATAGGCGGACTAACTAACCAAATATCATTTCTAATATCCGTTGTTTTATAGTTAGATGCTGCTGGCGAGTATTTCCAATTAGGCGCTACACTATATTGCGCACCCTGCCAGTTTAAAGAACCTTGATAAGCCATACTTTTCCAGCCGGCAGCCATTATTGTACCTTTACTTGCTAAAGCTTCGTAGCTAAAATTTTGAGTAATGGTATCATACACAATTGGGTTATAATTATTACTTAGGTTTATATCAGGAAAAGAACGGATAGATAACTGCATTGTAGTATATAAATTAGCGACTGCAGTTAAAGTTCCGCTTTTATTAGGAATTACCGTACTGGCAAAATTAGCGTAACCGCTATTATAAGCTATTATAGTATTTCCAAAAGAATCGCATAAAAATTTATTTACGTTTTGTGGTGCCGCAGGGGCTTGTTGAGCAACGGCATAAGTAGTGCCTACATTAGGAGCAATAAATTCTACATTGCTTAATTTAACCAATTGCGCATCATAAATAAATTGCCCACCGGTGTAAGTATATAATTGTGGTATAGTTGCCGCAAGTGGCAAAGGATTTAAACCCGTTTTTAGTTTGGTTATGCAAGTAGATGGATCTAACGAATCTATTTCTAAAGAACCACCTGTTGATTTTGCCAAAGTAGCTCCATTTAAATTAATGGCAACCGAATCTCCAACACTAAGCAAGCCTACAGTACCCGTGCGTATAAAATGAAGCGAAATAGCACCGTAATAATTAGTTTGAGGGATAGTACCTGAGTTATCTCGCACATAAACCTGTTTGTAAAGATTTCCAGATGCTTCATCAGCTGTAACTACTACATTTAACAGTGTGTTCGAAGTAAATTTAGTATTCATGCCCACATAAGCACTTCTTAATTGCTGAATAGTTATGCTTGGCCCGGTAACCGCAGATTTTATTGGTGGAGTACCATGCTTTTTGCAAGATAAAAGCGTACCAATTATTGCGAATACAATAACCGTAACAATATATTTTAATTGATTGGTTTTCATTTTAATTTCTAATTTTTACATCTTTAAATGCGTAAGAAGCTGTAGAATCGTTTTGGTTACCTGTAAAGCGAAAACCAACATAAAACGTGCCATTATACCCCGAAAGATTGCTGGCAACACTATTTAAACTAACTGTACCGCCATCAAAAAAAGTAAACGTACTTATTGAACCTACGGTTGAAATAGTAAAGTTAGAGGAGATGTCTATCCAAGTTGCAGATGTTGCGCTAGTAGGAAAATTTGTTCCGTTAAAATCAGTTGAAATTAAAACACTTAGTTGCCTTTTGCCCGCACTATTATAAGCTGTTGCAGCTTGAAAGTTTAATGTTTTAGTAGGACTGTTTTCTATAGGAGGGCTAATTAACCAAACCACATTTCTTGAGTTAGGATTACCACTGCTAATATGTGCCGATGCTGAAGGAAAGTTATAAGAAGGTGTTGTGGCAGATGATGTTCCCTGCCAATCTATACTGGTACCAGCACCCGTTTGTTTAATATCTAACCAACCCGGAAACAAAGTGCTGGTAAAATTTGCCTGCGTACCAAATGCAGTATTATTAAAACTTTGTGTTAAGGTATCAACACCGCAACGAGGCTGATTAAAAACCAGATCTTTATAAGAACGAGGTGTTAATTGCAAGGCTCCATTATAGAAAGTTACGGCCGCTACAATAGAGCCGCTTTTTGTATAAGGCACCGTTCTGTATAAAAAATCGTTTGTATTGCTGTACAATGACATGTTTATAAAGTTGTAAGCTCCGCAATCGTATAGGTTGTGATTAACAAATAAAGGCGGGTTATTTAGAGGGATAAAGTATGACGCATCGTTATATGCAAATTGCACATTGTTTATTTGTACCAACTCACCATCATAAACAGATAACGGAAGCGTTACACCACCAACGGGAGTAGTATAAAAAGTAGTGCTGGTTGATTTGTTTAGTTGCGCAATGCTAACCGTTACCGGAGAATGTTCTTTACCCACGGCTAGTTTAACTACTTTGTTAGTTGGGCTGCTGCTAACATCTAACGAATCTATTTGTAAAGAGCTTAAATTGCCTGAAAGATCTAAAGTTGCGCCGTTAAGATTAATACGTAATGAATCTCCTTCAAAAATGCCATGTGCTGTAATTTGTTTTACGGTAATAGAACCTGTGTTGTCTCTTACAAAAAGTGTTTTGTAATTATCAGACATGGTAACGGTGGCAAATAAAGAAACATCTTGTGTAAATTTAATGTTTTGTCCGTTATATAAAGCTCTTAATTGGGCAATAGTTAATGTGCCGCCAATGGTAGATGGTTGCACCGGAGGCATATCATGCGTTTTCTTACACGCAAAAAACAAGGTAGCAACTAAGGAGGCGAAAAAAACCAGTGATATGTATTTTGTTTTATTCATTATATAAATTTATTCAAATTTTAATTAAAAGTAATAGAAACCGAAGCAATAAACGTTAAACCATAAGAATACGCGTACTGATTAGGAAATTTTGTGATATTATTAACATCATGTCTTAATTGTTCTTGTCCAATTGTTTTAAATACATTATTAGTAAAGTTGTTTACCATCAAATTTAAATTCAAGCGGCTTTTTTTTATGTTGAAGGATTTACCTCCCATAAAATCAAGGGTATATGTATTGGCTAGTTTTTCCTGGCCGGTAATTTGCGCTATCTGAGGGTCTGTACTAATATATTTAGCTATAGCTTCTGCCGTTCTTCTATCTGGATTAATGGTTACATAATTTTTAGCAAAGTAATTTGCATACACCCCAACATACCAATCTTTTCTTTTACCACCGGTATAACGTACCCCTAAAGAACTTGCCACTTCGGGTGCACCACCAACATGGTAGTTTTTTAAATAAATAGTTTTGTTAGCCGCTAAAAGTGCAGCGGTATTATCGGCCGAAATGGTGGCTGTTGGTCGGTTTGTATAAAGATAACTACCATAATTTAATGCGCCAATAATAGATATACGTTTGGTAACAATACCTTCTAAGCCCAACTCAAGCCCTTGGTTTAGCTGGTTAAGGTTTGTCATATAATAATTTACGTTTGTTTTATATACATCATCATAATAGCTACGCTGCCAAGCCTGATCATTCATTTGTGTGTAGTAATACGTTACGCGACCTCTCAACCAAGGAAACCTAAAAGTGTAGGTTATATCTCCACTTAATATTTTTTGATTTCCAAGCCCCGGAATTACATCATTACGAGAACGAGGCGAAACAAATGCAGTAGTTGGTAAAGGTGGTTTGGTTTCAGATGTTACGTTTACAGTTAGGTAATTGTGCCCGTCAATTTTATAGGTTATGCCTCCTTTTACACCATAGTTATAAAAATTAAGTGTTTTGCTTTTTCCGCCCGAAGAACCGTCTCCACCTTTATCGCTTGGAAATAAGCCATTAACCATGTGCCCATCTCTAAAAAAGGAAGTGCTGTTGGCTGATGCACTTACATATACATCAAACTTATTAAACGATTTTTCTGCCTGACCCCAAAGCTCATAACGAGTAACGTTAATATTATAATCGTATCCAAAAACACCTCCTTGCTTAATTATTTTATTTGGATCATTAATATTGTACTGCACTACGGCTGTGTTGGTAGAAATTGAGTTGGCAAATTGATTTAGATCTAACCAATAATCGCCTCCCAATAAATCGTTAACCACTTTATAGTAACGGTTTTGAGATAAGGCTGCGTTTCCGCCACCGGTAAGGTAAATGTTGTTTTTAGTGTGTGTATTGTAAATAGCGTTAAAGCTCCAGTTTTTTGCATCTTGTCTTCTTTCTTCAACAATGTATAAAGACCGCGCACCTGTGTATGTTTTACCAGCGGTACCATCTACGTTTTGAGTTGTTTTTGTATTACTGCGATTAATGTTATAAATATCATCCCAATCTATTTGTTGCGCCGTAAAGCCAGAAGCCGGGTTTAATGTATTGTTTTGCCAGGCACTTGTTAATGCAGCAAACTTACCCGGGTCGGCATCAGAACTTGTTGGCCCATAATAACTTGGCATATATTTATAATAGGTTGGGAGTGGTGTTAACAAGCCGTAATAATTAAACGCAGTAATGGCCGATCTTCCAAAAGAATAAGAGCCACTTACGGTTAATTTAGAATGATCGTTTATGGTAATATTATCGGTTAAAATGGCCGTTGGCAAATGTGAGGAAGCAACTGATACGTTACGCATAAATGTTTGTCCATCTTGCCCCGTTTGATAACCCCAATTTGCATTATAATGTTTATCGCCCGAAAGTGCATAAGCCTCGTCGGTATTTAAACTTGCACGAGATGAAGTTCTTGGCGCGCCAAACACAATAAGTGAAAGTGTGTTTTTATCTCCTAATTTTTTATCGGCGCCAGCAAAATACCCAAATGAGGTAAGTGATGTACCGGGCACAAGACCTTTTGCTGCGTATCTAATTGTACTAGAAAACGAAAACGTCCACCCATGTTTTAATAAGCCGGTAGAGTAGGTTACAGAAAGTCTTTCTTTAAAAACTCTGTTTCCTTGTCCGTATGCAATTCTAAATCCTTTTCTAAAAGAAGAGGCAGATACAGGTAAACTATACGTTCCGCCAATGTCTCCAAAGTTATTGCGCGATGCGCCTAAGCCGGGTTTAACATCCATAACACGAAGAATATCGGTCATACCACCCCAGGTTGTAAAACTTGCCGACCCGTTTACAAGGTTGTTAACCCGCACGCCGTTTACGTTTACCGCAAAATTGTTTTGACTATAACCACGTATATTAAACCTAAAATTACCACTACCTATAAAGTGAAA
>JBDTJJ010000043.1:0-7576 GCA_039935895.1 Bacteroidia bacterium
GAAAAACTAACGCCAAATTATTCCTACATAAAAACAGATATAGATCTCTTTAATAAAAAAGAATTACAAAGTTTTTACAGACCTCAAAGTCCGTATATAAAAACATTTATGGATGATGAGAAAGATTTGTTGATTGATATTAATTTGAATCAAAAAATTCCTCTTAGGTATATAGTGGCTGCATCTAAAGCAAAATGTAAAGTAGGCATAAACATACCAGGAAATGAGCCCCTGCACGACATTTTAATTGCCACCAACTCATAACAAGGTTTAGTCTTTTACTTACAACAGGTAATCAAGTACTTAGAAAAAATTTAACCAATCAGTTTCTGTAAAATATCTTGCGCAGCTTTGGCAATTACCGTGCCTGGACCAAATATAGCAGTAGCTCCAGCCTTATATAAAAAATCATAATCTTGTTGTGGTATAACGCCTCCAACAACGACTAAAATATCTTCGCGATTGTATTTTTTTAATTCAGCAATTAATTGCGGTACCAAAGTTTTGTGTCCTGCCGCTAAACTACTTACACCAATAATATGCACATCGTTCTCAACGACTTGTTTGGCAGCTTCTGCAGGTGTTTGAAACAAAGGACCAATATCCACATCAAAACCTAAATCGGCAAAACTGGTAGCAATAACTTTTGCGCCACGATCGTGCCCGTCTTGTCCCATTTTTGCAATCATAATACGTGGACGGCGACCATCCAATTCGGCAAATTTATCGGCAAGTTCTCTTGCTTTGGCAAAATCTTTATCCATTGAAATTTCTTTTGAGTAAACGCCTGATATAGAACGATTGGTTGCTTTAAATCTGCCAAAAACTTTTTCTAAAGCAGAAGAAATTTCGCCTAACGATGCGCGAACTCTGGCTGCGTTTATACCTAATTCTAATAAATTTCCTTTGCCGCTTTTAGCTGCTTCTGTCAAGGCATTTAGCGCTTCTTCAACTTGTTTAGGATCTCGTTCTGCTTTTAATTTTTTTAATCTTTCTAATTGTTGTAAACGTACTTTGGCATTATCAACATCTAAAATTTCGATGACTGTTTTTTCATCTGTTTGATACGCATTAACACCAACAATAATATCTTTTCCGCTATCAATACGTGCTTGTTTACGCGCCGCAGCTTCTTCAATACGCATTTTAGGAATACCCGATTCGATGGCTTTTGTCATTCCACCAAGCGCTTCTATTTCTTCAATTAAAGCCCATGCTTTTTGCGCCAATTGTTCGGTTAAATACTCCACATAATAAGAGCCTCCCCATGGGTCGACTACCTTACAAATATTAGTTTCTTGCTGTAAATAAATTTGTGTGTTACGTGCAATTCGTGCCGAAAAATCAGTCGGTAAAGCAATGGCTTCGTCTAATGCGTTTGTGTGTAAACTTTGTGTGTGGCCCATAGCCGCAGCCAGGGCTTCTACGCAAGTACGCGTAACATTATTAAACGGATCTTGTTCGGTTAAGCTCCAACCACTGGTTTGACAATGAGTACGAAGCGCCATACTTTTTGCGCTGGTTGGATTAAACTGTTTCACCATCTTCGCCCAAAGCATTCGTCCGGCGCGCATTTTAGCAATCTCCATAAAATGATTCATGCCAATTGCCCAGAAAAATGATAGTCGTGGTGCAAAATTATCAATAGATAAACCCGCTTGAATTCCGGTACGGATATATTCTAATCCATCTGCTAATGTGTACGCAAGCTCAATATCGGCAGTAGCTCCCGCCTCTTGCATGTGATAACCACTTATGGAAATAGAATTAAATTTTGGCATATTTTTAGAAGTGAATTCAAAAATATCCGCAATAATTTTCATAGAGGGAGTTGGCGGATAGATGTACGTATTACGCACCATAAATTCTTTTAAAATATCGTTTTGAATAGTGCCTGTTAGTTTATCCATACTAACGCCTTGTTCTTCGGCCGCAACAATATAAAAAGCGAGAATGGGAAGTACGGCTCCATTCATCGTCATAGAAACCGACATTTGATCGAGCGGAATTTGATCGAACAAAACTTTCATATCTAAAATAGAATCGATAGCAACACCAGCTTTACCAACATCGCCTTCCACACGTTCATGATCGCTATCATAACCACGATGCGTAGCCAAATCAAATGCTACGGATAAACCTTTTTGTCCGCCTGCTAAATTTCTTCTATAAAAAGCATTACTTTCTTCGGCTGTGCTGAAACCTGCGTATTGCCTGATAGTCCAAGGGTTTTGAACATACATAGAAGAATATGGTCCGCGTAAAAAAGGAGGAATACCGGCAGCAAAATTTAAGTGTTCAGCATCTTTTAAATCATCAAAAGTGTATGCGTTTTTTAATTCAATGCTTTCGGCTGTAACAAAATTAGGAATGGTTTGTTTCTCGACTTCGCTCGAAATGACAGGATTATATGATATGTTAGAAAAATCTTTACGCATTTTGTTGTACTAAATAATCACTTAATCTTATAGGCTTTATAGATTTCTCGACTTCGCTCGAAATGACAGCTGCTTTTAAATTTTGACCAATCAATTCCGACTTATTTTCAAATTTATTTACACCCACTAAAACAAGTTCTCCCGATTGAAATTGTTGAATTAAATTATCTGCTTGTTCTTTAATTTTATCTTGAATAAAATTTAATTTTAAGCAAGCCATAAATCCACCTTTATTTTCAATTTCTTTAAACTCATCCCAAGCTTTTGATGCAAGCTCGTCGGTCAGTTTCTCTATGTAATAAGAGCCCGCACCCATATCAGCCGTTTGATGCAAATAACTTTCTTCTTTTAAAATCAATTGTTGGTTGCGCGCCATGCGTTCACTAAAATCACTTGAGGTTTCAAAACCTGCATTGTACGAATTTACGGTAAGCGAATTGCAGCCCCCAATAACAGCGCTCATACCTTCGGTTGTGGTGCGCAACATATTATTGTTGGCATCCAAGGAGGATTTATTTAATAAAGAAGTCTTACAATGAATATGAATTTCTTGGTTGATGTTATATTCTTGCGCTAACAAAATCCATAGTTTTCTAAGTGCACGTAGTTTGGCAATCTCTCCAAAAAAATCTCCGCCAATAGCCACCGTAAAATAAAATGGGTTTTTGTAGGCTATGTTTTTATTAGAAAGGGCCACTACATATTCGTGTGCATGCGTTAAGGCACAAGCTAATTCAAAGGTTTGTGTAGCACCTGCGTTTTGGTATAAAGCAGCATTTACACCAATGGTTTTTAAACTAGAATTATCTGCTTTAAAATCTAAACTAATTTCATTTTCTGTTTCGGCAAAATGATTGATCGCATCAAAACAAATACTGCCATTTATTTTTTCATGATAAATGTTTCTTTGTTTTAAGTGTAATTTAAAATCGGCAATAAAGTTTGGATCGTTGTGATTTAGAACAAAATTTAACTCAATATGCTCAATAGAAATATCTTGTAATAAAAGTGTAAGATCTGTTTTTTTTGTGATGATAAAAATTAAACTACTCGCGCCGCCCATCAATGCTTTCAGTGCATCGGCATTGCTTTGCTTTTCATCTTTAACTACAAACTCAGAAGCAATTTCCCAATTGCTGTGCGTAAATAAGTTGGGCGTATTTTGCTTTATATCTTCTGCTGTATAAAACGGATTTACATCAAAACCGTTTGGGTTTTTCCAGATTAATTTTTCAAAATCAGTCCCCTTTAAATCTTTTATGATTTGGTTTTTCCAATCTTGCGCAGTGGCAGCATTAAACTCAGAAAATAATTTTTCCATTAATGGGTAAATTAAAAATATTTAGCCACTTCGCTTTTAATAAACTCATTGGCAATTTGCGTAGGTGTTTTTTCTACACTAGATGCAATGTGCAATATTACTTGCGAAAGCTCTTGTCCTTTTGCGTTTTCAGGGACTTTAGTAACCGAAATATTGATCAGTTTAATAGTTTCTTCTTTAGATGTTTTTACCAAATGCCAGGCATTTACGCTTACATAAATTTGCTGAGAAATATTATGTTCGTATTCTGTTTTAACGGTTTTAATTAATTCGGCATGTAACATAGGTACCGTCATACCTGCTTTGTTTATGCGCAACACTAAGTTGTTTGGCTCTATGCGTTCTAAAAAAAGAATGATGCGTTCGTAGGCTTGTAAGCGGATAGGTGTTGTAATATTCATTTGCGATTTACGCAATTCGTAATCTCTGCGTTTTTGATCGTTAGCCAAAAATGTTTTCACAATAAAATAGGTAGCCGCAAATACTGCTGCTGCCGGAATTAATATTTTGATGAGTTCTAAAAATGTTTCCATTGTTTTTGTTTTGCGTAAATATCTGAATTTTTATAAGATAAAAAAATGATTTAATCTTGTTTGAAGCCGTTAGTTGTGTATTTGCGTTAGGGATTGTAGCAAGAAAGCCTTTTTGAAATGCTTTGCAGCATTATACGAAGCAATAAAAAAACAAAAAAGATGAGCTAAAACAAAAAGCCTTACTGCAAAAAGCCCGATGCTGAAATGCTTTTTCAGCATTAATGAATTCCATTTTAATAAAATAACAACGAATGAATAAATCAGACGAACACTCAAACACTTTATTTTAATGCTATTTTTTAGTCTAAATTTTATATTTTTGGCGTAACATGTTTTCTAAAAAACCAAACGATGAAAGTACAAACACTAGGACAGTTTATAATTGAAAAACAAAGTGATTTTCCATACGCAAAAGGCGAATTATCAAGGCTTTTACGCGATATTGGCATTGCTGGTAAAATTGTAAACAGAGAGGTTACTAAAGCCGGTTTAGCTGAAATATTAGGCGAAACAGGCGAGATAAACGTACAAGGCGAGCAGGTTAAAAAACTAGATATTTTTGCTAACGACCAATTTATTGCGGCACTTAAAGCGGGTGGCGAGGTTTGTGCCATTGCATCTGAAGAAAATGAAGAAATTATACCCATTGACAGCGAGGTTTCTAAAAGTGCAAAATATGTTATTGCTATGGATCCGCTAGATGGATCATCTAATATTGATGTAAATGTTTCGGTGGGCACTATTTTTTCTATTTACCGAAGAGTTAGTTTAAGCGGCCCCGGTACGGTTGAAGATTTTATGCAACGTGGTACAGAGCAGGTTGCGGCGGGTTATATTATTTATGGTTCATCATGTATGTTGGTTTACACAACAGGCAAAGGCGTTAATGGCTTCACGTTAGACCCAAGTATTGGTGAGTTTTGCTTATCAAACCCGGATATTAAAACACCACAAACAGGCAACATGTATTCTTTAAACGAAGGAAATTATTTGCATTTTCCGGATGGGGTAAAAAAATACGTTAAGTATTGTCAGGAAGAAGACAAAGCAACGGATAGACCCTATTCATCACGTTACATTGGTAGCGGTGTGGCAGATATACACCGTAATTTATTAAAAGGCGGCATTTACATTTATCCAACTACTACAAAATCTCCTAACGGAAAATTGCGTTTACTTTATGAGTGCAACCCACTTGCTTTTATTATTGAACAAGCCGGTGGCAAAGCAACTGATGGAAAAAAACGCATCATGGAAAAAAACATGAAGGAATTGCACCAACGTACACCCTTATTTATAGGCTCAACAAAAATGGTTGAAACAGCTATGGAGTTTATGGTAAAGTATGAAACCGCAAATTCGTAAAACACTTGTTTTAGGTTTTTTATTCGAAGACTTAATATGCGCATTTGTAAAATAACATCGTTCATTGCTATTATTTTTATGGTAGTGGCTTTGTTTCCTGATAAATTAATTGCAAATAATAAAGGTAAAGATAGTACCGCGCTTAAAAGAAAGTTAATTATTTCTGTCGGTATTGGCGATCCAGCGGTTATATATATTCAAAATTTTATTCATAACGGGTATAAATTTAATGGAGATCAAAAATTGGTTCCGCAAACAAACCCGTTATACGCTAAAATAGAATACAGGTTGTTTCACCACTTTGGTGTTGGCGTAAATGTTAGTTATGATGATTACGAAGCGCAAAAGGGCTCGGCCTCAAGCACCGTGTTTGCCAACCAATATAAAGGACACACGTTTGTTACCGACATCAGACTGAACAAGCATTTTCATTTATTTAAAAAACGAGTCGATTTATATATTGGCGGCGGACTAGGTTATGAAATAAATACGGTAACAAATATCATTAAAACCCAAAGCTTGCCAAAACCCAACGGAAACCCTTTAGCATTTGAGCTTACTATTGGTGGTCGTTTTTATATTACCAAACGAGTGGGCATTTATATAGAAGGCGGTATTGCGCGTTCTATTCTTCAAGGCGGACTTGCGGTAAGGCTTTAAATTAAATTGCTTTTTCTTTGGCCGTTATTTTATCTCGGTAGTTTAAAATCGGTTTTTCAAAACACATATATATAAGCCATGAAACTAAATACGTAAGCATAATAGCTAATGGAAGACTTAAATTATAGCTAAATATAAACATGTGTGTTAAATATAAACTATACGTTAAAACACTGGTTGTTGTTATAAAAAAGTAAATCGCTTTTTGTAAAAAGTTTTTATCTACATTAAATTTAATTTGAGACATAAACGGAATGGTAAGCGAAACGGTAAACGGTAATATAAAAAAGCCTAATGTTCTCGTCAATAAAGGTTCGACAATAACACTAACATTGTATGACAAAGACCATAGGTAAAATATATAAGCAACAAACAAAACAATTCCTAAAGCAAAACATTTTGCAGTGGCCATAAAAGAAAATAATTTCCATTTTTTATGTTTAGCAAAAGATAAAATAACACCCAAAAACAGCGAATCAAACCTAAACGGAAAACTACTATTAACGCCACTATAAGGTACGTTTCCGTGCAAAACATATATTAACCTTATAATATTTACAAAAACAATAAAAGCAACCATTGATGAGAAAATGCGTTTATCAGTCTTTAAAAAACGAATAGATAATAAAAGGAAAATGGGTGTAAAAATGTAAAACCATTCTTCAATTACCAAACTCCACGAAACACCAAAGTATTGTATGCCATAAAAATTATTTTGAAGAAAAAATACGTAGTATAAAATATTCCAGCCAATAGAGTTATCTATTAAAATAAATTTAAATAAAAGTACAGCATAATACAAGGGTAAAATTCTAAACCATCGTCTAATCCAAAAAGATTGTAATGTTTGTTTAAATGTTTTTCCTTTTTCAATTTCTCTAAAAAGAATGCCGCCAATTAAAAAACCACTCAGCACAAAAAAAACCTCTACGCCAATACCACCAATTTGTAAAGGCGCAAGCCCAGGAATATTAATGCCAGCGTGTTGCAATAATACAAGCCAAATAGAAAACGCCCGCATTATATCTAAGCCAAAATTTCGTACCATTTATAACCAACTTTTTTATTGGCAACTAAAATACAAAACTAAAGCTAAGCGCTTCATAACATTATTTAAGGATAGTTAAACCCTAAATGTTAAAATCGTTCGGCTTTTTAGGTTAAATTCGCACAAAACAACAAATAATAATTCATGAAAAAATTTCTCAAAATTACTGGCATCACATTATTAGTATTAATTGTCGCCTTAATTGCGCTAC
>JBDTJJ010000044.1:0-3916 GCA_039935895.1 Bacteroidia bacterium
GAAAAGACATAAAAAAATATAGCAAGAGCCGATTTAAATTTACGCTATTGGAAATTGAAGATATGCCGTTTCAAAAACAAAAAAATTATTTGTGGAAACAACACATCGAATGGAAGAATAATGCCACCCAAACAGACGATATTTGTGTGATTGGATATTCATTAAAACATGTATTAAGTAATAAACAAATAGTGGAAAGTTAAAAATTGTTTTAAATTTGTAATTACAAGTATGACCTTATCAATAGAATCGACCGAAAAAACGCCTAAAGTAGAATTTAACAGTGCTAATAATGAGCTGTTATTGGAAGGTATTTGCATACCCGAACTTACCCACGAGTTTTTTAAACCTGTTATAAATTTTGTTCGTCTTGCCGAAGAAAATTCATTAAAAGATTTTACCTTAACCGTTAACCTTCATTTTTTTAATACCGGTAGTGCGCGTTATATTTTAGAACTAATGAAAAACGTACAAAAACTAAAAGAAAAAGGCATAGCTATAAAATTCAAATGGTTTTATAACGAAGATGATGAAGATATTGAAGAGGCCGGTCGTAGCTACTCTTTTATCTTAAACGAACCTTTTGAAATGATTCCTTTAAACGGATAAAATTAGACTCTAAAATATATCGATATGAAAAAAATATTATTTCTATCAATATTTGCTTTAGGCTGCTTTAATGTAAAAGCGCAATTAAATCCGGTAAAAAACTTTTATTATGGATCACAATATAATTTCCCGACTTATTCAAATTGCCCTGGGTATAACTGTTTCAAATTAACTTGGTCAAAACCAGATACGTCACTTACAGATACCTTAATAGGTTATAAGATATATCATAACGATATTTTATACCAATTTGTAACAGATACGTTCTTTGGCTGCCTAACAACTAATCAATGTACCGCCGGAAGTGCCAATTGGTATGCCAATACACCTTTTTGGATAACTGTTAAAGCAGTTTATAATAAAACAGATTCTATTACTTCCCTTGCTAAAGATTCAACTTATATAGCTGGTGTTACAATAAGTATAGATAAAATTAATGTAAAAAGGCATGTAGCAATTTCTCCTAACCCATTTTCCTTGCATACAACTTTGCAAATAGATAATGAGTTAACTAATGCTACGGTAACTGTTTATAATTCAATTGGGCAGCAAGTAAAACAAATTAAAAAATGTTAGTGGACAAACCATAACCATTAAGCGAGATAACTTGCCAAGCGGTTTATATTTCGTAAATCTTATACAAGGTGGTAAAATAATAGCCTCTAATAAATTGGTTATTGTTGATTAATAAAGGCCAATAGTTTTATAACGAAGATGAGAAGTTGCGAGGCTTAGTTAAGTTATAGAGATAAACATAATTACTTTTGGTAAAAGCATGAAAGAAGTATATATACTGTTTATTTCTCTTTTTATTTTGGGTTGCGCTCCGCCAAATAATTCTGTTATAGAAAGCAGGTATAAATTTTCAGGACAAGATGATTATGAATTAGTAACGCGTATCGAATTTCCTAAAGACTTTAAAGTAATATCAAATCCTCCTGCGCAAACTGCTACGCTTGTAAGAACAGCCATTATTGAGTTAAATAAAAACGATTGTATAAAATTTTATAAGATGTATAAATTTGAACCCATTGAAGATACTATTTCACCACAACTATTTGGTAGTAATTATATGGATAGCATTTATAAATTAATACCTGATAGAGGTAAATATCTCAATAAGTATGGTAAAAATTACGGGTCTCCGTTATACTTTAAATATAATAAAGAGAAAGATACAAACTGGTTGTATTTATTAGATACAACAACATGCAGGCTTTATTGCCTCATTTCTTATGCCGACTTAAAAGGTTATGCAAAATAATCAATAAAAAAGCCGCTCCAATTTATGAAGCGGCTTTAGCTTTTATAAAATGGTTTAGTTTAAGCTAACACACTACGCGAAATTACAATACGTTGCACCTCTGATGTGCCTTCGTAAATTTGTGTAATTTTTGCATCGCGCATAAGGCGTTCTACATGATATTCTTTTACGTAACCGTAACCACCGTGTATTTGAACGGCTTCGGTGGTAGTCCACATGACAGTTTCTGAAGCAAAAACTTTTGCCATAGCACCAGCTTGTGTATAATCTTCGTGCGCATCTTTTAAACAAGCTGCTTTTAAACAAAGCAAACGAGAGGCATCAATACGAGTTGCCATATCGGCTAATTTAAACTGAATAATTTGGTGGTTACAAATTTCTTTACCAAAAGCTTTACGTTCTTTAGAATAAGCTAAAGCCAACTCATAAGCACCGCTTGCAATACCAAGAGCTTGAGAAGCAATACCGATACGTCCGCCCGATAATGTTTTCATAGCAAAAGTAAAACCAAAGCCATCATCGCCAATACGATTTGCTTTTGGCACTTTTACGTTGGTAAACATAAGCGAGTGTGTATCGCTGGCACGAATGCCCATTTTGTTTTCTTTAGGGCCAACTACAAAACCTTCCATACCTTTTTCGACAATAAGACAATTAATGCCTTTGTGTTTTTTATCAGGATGTGTTTGAGCCATTACCAAGTAAACCGAAGCAGTTCCGCCGTTAGTAATCCAGTTTTTTGTGCCATTTAAAAGGTAATAATCGCCTTTATCTTCTGCCATGGTATGTTGCGAAGTTGCATCACTACCAGCTTCAGGTTCAGACAAACAAAATGCCCCAATTATTTCACCTTTAGCTAACGGAACTAAATATTTTTGTTTTTGTTCTTCGGTACCAAAATGCTCTATACCCCAGCAAACAAGCGAGTTGTTAACGCTCATTACTACCGAGCAAGAGGCATCTACTTTAGAAATTTCTTCCATAGCCAATACGTAAGAAATGGTGTCCATCCCGCCTCCGCCGTATTTTGGATCGACCATCATACCTAAAAAGCCAAGCTCGCCCATTTTTTTAATTTGCTCAGTCGGAAACTTCTGATGTTCATCACGCTCAATAACGCCTGGTTTTAGCTCGTTTTGAGCAAAATCGCGTGCGGCTTTTTGTATCATTAAATGCTCTTCACTCAGTTCAAAATTCATTTTTATATAATTAAGATGGTTTAAATGTCTGACTCCAAAAATAGCAGATATTTATTGAAAAAAGTAGGGTTTTGATTAATTTTTTAGCCTAAGATTAAGATAGAGAATAAGACTGAGAAATTGAACTACAACGCCAAACCAATATCTGTTTTTAGTTTACTTTTAAAATTGCCAAAAATTTCTTCTTCCAATAAATGAAACTCGTTTTGAACATACGTTTTTGTAAAAGTTTTATTGCTTAGGTAATGAATTTTGTTGCAAACGTTTAGCAATGGTTCAATAATATGGGAAGAAATAAAAATGGTTTTGCCTTTTTGTTTCAGTAAATCGATTATTATTTCGAGGGTTTTGTTGGCTTCTAAATCTAATCCGTTAAAAGGCTCATCTAATACATAAACCTGCTTGTCTTGTTTGATGTAACTAAGCAACATCAATTTCTTTTTCATGCCGGTAGAATAATTTTGGATGAGTTCATCTAAAGGCAAATTAAATATTTCCACCAATTTATCTTGATTGAAAGATGTATTTGTCTGCGTAAAAACATTTAAAAAATCTTTAGCAGTCAGCTTTGGGTAAAAATAATTTTCAGTTTCTAAAAAACCAATTTCATTTTTTATAATAGGATGATTGTTATAGGTAATCTTTCCTTCGGTAACTTTTTCGTACCCGCAAAGCAAATTAAAGAAGGTTGTTTTACCCGCACCATTTAAGCCAATAATGCCATGCACTTCTCCTTCGGTAAAAGAAATAGAAATATCTTTTAAAATAGATTTGTTGCCGTAACTAAAACTTACTTTATCAAGTGATATCATTTGTATAATAGCTTAAATTTTTAAGAGCTTTT
>JBDTJJ010000045.1:0-3781 GCA_039935895.1 Bacteroidia bacterium
ATAAACGCTATATTCTAAAAAGTAAATTATTACTTTTGATTTTTATCTTATAAAATTTGTCGTTTAAATTATATACTTACATAGCACAAAAATTGTGGCAAACCAAGCTGCAAAAAAAATCTATAGCTGCACCAGTTGTAAAAATTGCGGTAGGCAGTATTAGTCTTGGCATTGCTGTAATGATTTTAACCGTAAGTATTATTACAGGTTTTAAAAATGAAATTAAAAGCAAAGCGGTTGGTTTTTCGGGCGATGTGGTTATAAATGCTTACACCAACAATAACTCGTTTGAGCAAGAACCATTATCCATGCAAGCGCCATTTTTAAAAGATTTAAAACTAAATAAAGAAATAAAACACATACAAGCCTTTGCGACAAAAAATGCCATTATTAAAACTACCGACGAAAACCAAGGCATTATTATTAAAGGTGTGGATGCACATTACGATTGGACTTTCATTAAGCAATATATTTTGCAAGGGAATATTCCAATTTATGATGATTCTATTACATCCGATAAAATTTTGATTTCAAATACCATGGCGCAAAAATTAAATGCGCATGTGGGCGATAAATTGTTAACTTATTTTGTAAGCCGAAAACAAACTGATGATAGCAGCATAAACCTTGGTTACGAGCAACGCGTACGCAAATTTGTTTTATGCGGGATTTACCAAACAGGTTTTGCAGATGTAGATGATAATATAGTATTTGCACACTTAAAACAAATACAACGCCTAAATTATTGGGGTAGCAACCAAGCTGGTGGCTTCGAAATTGAACTAAAAGATTACAACGAAATTGATGTGCAAACAGATATAATTAACGAAAGTGTTGGACAAAACATAGAAGCCAAATCAGTTAAACAAATTTATCCCACATTATTTTCGTGGTTATCTTTGTTAGATAGCAATGCTTTTATCATCATTGCTTTAATGATTGCCGTTGCTGTTATCAATATGATTTCTGCTTTACTCATTTTAATTTTAGAACGTAGTAACACCATTGGACTTTTAAAATCAATAGGAGCCAGCAATGGTTTGGTGCAAAAAGTTTTTATTTACCAATCGTTTCGTATGCTTTTAAAAGGTTTGGTAATTGGCAATGTAGTTGGCGTGACATTTTGTTTTATTCAACAACAATTTAAACTCATCAAACTCCCTCCAGAAAGTTACTACGTATCATACGTACCTATAGAAATGCACCTAAATTTACTAGTCCTAGTTAACGTCATTACTATTTTTTGTTGTTTACTAATGATGCTGTTTCCGGTATTAATTATCAGCAAAATCAGTCCGGTAAAATCTTTACGTTTTAAGTAAGTCTGTTATTCAATAAGCAAGGTTTTGCTAAAACTTGTCTGGTTACCTTTTTTATCACTTACCTGTAAGTTAAGCATTACACTGCCTTTTGGTGTTTTTTCGGCAATGGTAAAATAGATAGTATTTGTTTTAGGTTCATATTCTGCCAAGTGCCATTTGCCGTTTAGGTATAATTTAAACACGCCAATACCGCTGTAACTATCACTCACTTTAAAAGAAATAATATCATTTAATTTATACGCTATTTTTTTTTGCGTAATTAATTTTATTTGCGGCGCAACCGTATCTGCATCAACCTTATACTTTCCAAATAGTTTGGTATTTACCTTTACAAAACCATCTTTATAAACAACGTCCACATAACTTTTTGATGTCCCTTTTAAATTAGCCACGCATAACTTACTGTCATATTTAATAAGATTTTGAGGCACTTTTAAAGTGAGAACGCAATTATTTTGCAGGGGAATATCATAACGGTCTGCATTAAAATTGAGAACATTATTTTGATACGATATTACCAATTTAGCATCTTCATACAAACTTTTTGCAGGAAGCTCTAAAGTATAATCTACTGTGCTTGATTTAAAAGGCTCTAAGCAATTATTTAAATCGCCCCAAGCTTCTTTCATGGTAGTAGCAGGAATTGTTTTAACCGTAAAAGATGTTTCGTCTCTTTGATTACAAAAATCATACGCCACAATTTTTATAGCATGATAGGCCTCATCTTTAAAAAAAATAAATCCTTTATCGTTTATAGTTTTGTAAATAGGCAAATCATTGTTTTTTTCTTTAAATAACTTTTGGATAGTAATGCCTTGCTGTTTTTTTACATCATAATCTGCATACGTATTTACATAACGAGCCAAATCAAACGGAATGCTATCAATAATATGCTGGTAATATAATTTACCATCTATGTAAATTTCAGCTTTATAAATATTGTTTTTACTTCCTTTAGCTTGTTCGTAATCAAAACACTCTATACCAAAGCCGGTTGCTTGTTTTAAAATTAAAGTATCTGTTTTTCTAGGTGGGGAAATAATTTTGTCTAGTTTATAAAAACTATACAAAGCAACACGTTGTATTTTAGGCGCTATAACATCTTCAATTTTTAAATAACGTAAAGGGTTTAAGGGCACTTCGGTTTTTTCATCTCTAATTTCAAAATGCAAATGCGGACCTTGGCTACTGCCTGTATTACCTGTGTAGCCAATTATTTCACCCTGTTTTACAGGCAATTCATTTGACTTAGGAAATAATTCTATTTCAAAAACTTCGGCAATTTCTTGCGCATTTTCTACATACGTTTTTATTTTATCGGCAAAGCCAAATTCATGGCCATACACACTAACAAACCCATTAGCATGCGTTACATACAATACTTTGCCATAACCTGTAGTAGAAATTTTTATGCGAGACACATAACCATCTGCTACCGAATAAATAGGTAAATGATTGGTGTAATGTGTTTTAAAATCTATACCGGCATGGAAATGATTTGGCCTAACCTCGCCATAATTGCCATTTAATAAAGGCTTGCCCTTTAAAGGATATATAAACGGGTTTTGCGCTTGTACAAATACAGAAACTAAAACTAAAAAAGAAAATATTTTTTTCATAAAATGAATTGTAAAATTAGGATAAAAAAGCAAGATGTTATACCCAACGTAAGTTTTACAATATCAACGTGCGGTTTAAAACAAATCTTTTGCGGAAACTTGCAGAGAAAAAATAGTTTCCGTAATTTTGCGCTATGGCAAAAAAAGGAAAGTTTAATTTAAAAGATCAGGATGAATTACCTAAAGCAAAACTATCTATGCAAAATTTTAAACGGTCGATAAGGCTTTTTAGTTTTGTAGGTAAACATAAATGGAAGTTTTTTGTAGGCTTATTTTTTTTAGGGGGGACTGTATTTACAGCGCTTGCCTTCCCTAAGTTAATTGGCAATTTAATGGGGCTGGTTGGTACAAATGGAGAAAATATTAATAAAAATTTTCAGCTAGAGACCGCTTATAAAATTGGCATACAACTACTAGTGCTGTTTGCTTTTCAGGCTGTATTTTCTTTTTTTAGGGTAGTTACCTTTACCAGTTTTACAGAGCACATGCTGGCATCAATTCGCAAGGCAGCTTATCAAAAATTAATACAAATGCCTATGAGTTTTTTCTCAAACAGGCAGGTAGCTGAATTAAATTCACGCATGGCTTCGGATATTACCCAAATATCAGAAACGTTTACTACCAGCATTGCCGAGTTTTTGCGTCAGTTTATTATTATTATTGGCGGCACTATTATTATATGTACCATGAGCTGGAAATTGGCGCTCATCATGCTTTCTATCATTCCGGTTATTGCTGTGATTACGCTTTTCTTTTCAAGATATATTCGCAAACTATCTAAAATGGTGCAAGATAAAATTGCAGATTCTAATGTAATTACCGGCGAAGGTTTACAAGGCA
>JBDTJJ010000046.1:0-4126 GCA_039935895.1 Bacteroidia bacterium
ACACGCATGGGTAAAATTATTGGCGTAAAAGTGGCCGAACGTTTTGGTAAATCTTTATTAGAATTAGGTGGCAACAACGCCATCATTATTTCTGAAACAGCTGATCTACCTATGTGCGTACCTGGTGCTGTATTTGGCGCTGTGGGCACTGCCGGACAACGTTGTACAAGTACGCGACGTTTAATTATACACGAAAGTATTTACAACGATGTAAAACAAAAATTAATTAACGCATACAAACAATTACGCATCGGTAATCCGCTGGATGAAAACAACCATGTTGGTCCGTTGATTGATAAAGACGCGGTTAAAAATTACTTAACAGGTATTGAGCGCGCTATTGCCGAAGGCGGAAAAATATTAGTAGCCGGCGGTGTTTTAGAAGGCAAAGGTTTTGAACATGGTACGTATGTTAAACCTTGTATTATTGAAGCTGAAAATAGTTTTAGCATTGTGCAACATGAAACATTTGCACCAATACTTTATATTATGAAATATAAAACTATTGACGAAGCTATTGCGATGCAAAATGATGTTCCGCAAGGGTTATCGAGTGCTATTATGACCAGAAATTTACACGAAGCTGAGAAATTTTTAGCGGTAACGGGTTCTGATTGTGGTATTGCGAATGTAAACATTGGTACATCTGGTGCTGAAATTGGCGGTGCTTTTGGTGGCGAAAAAGAAACAGGCGGCGGTAGAGAAAGTGGATCGGATGCATGGAAAATTTATATGCGCCGTCAAACAAATACTATTAACTACGGCACAACGTTACCTTTGGCGCAAGGTATTAAATTTGAATTGTAAGTTAAGATTGAGCTTGCGTTAGGGATTGCAGTGGAAATACTTTTTATGTACTCATAAAGATTTGAAACTTATCGCCACCTAAGCAAAGGCTTGTAAACCCTAATAACAGGGCTTTTAAAAGGAAATTGATTTATGCTTAATTAGGTAACAATAGGCTTTTTAAGCACTTTTTGTTACCACATTGTTACCCAAAAAAACCGAAGAGTTACACGATAGTTCATGAACCCAGCCACTATGTTTTCTTTTAGAGAATATTGTAGCGGGGTAAATTATTAACCTAAAAACCATACAAATGGGTGTAAAACTTAGAGAAAAAAAATTAAGCAGCGGGCAGGTATCCTTTTATTTGGATATTTACCACAACAAAGCAAGATGGTATGAATTTTTAGAAATTCACATCAACAAAAGCCGACCAAGCCATGAAGATAAAGAAAAAAAGCGGCTGGCGCTGGAAATCAGAACCAAGCGAGAGCATGAGCTGATTGTAGAAGATAACGGCTTAAACAATCGCAAAAAGAAACTCGCCTGTTTTGTTATATTCTTTGAAGACTATATCAAACAGAAAAACTACAACGGTTTAAATGTGGGTGTATTAAGTAGGCTTAAAAAGTTTATGAATAAACAGCCCCTGCCTTTTACTAAACTCACCACGGCTTGGATGAAAGAATTTGAGCGCCACCTTTTGCAAGCAGGTATTAGCAATAACAGCACGCTTTCTTATTTAATAGCTTTAAATGCAGGTATTAACGATGCGATAAGACAGAAAATAATTACTAAAAATCCGTGGCATGATGTACCACAACACCAACGATTAAGAAAACAAGATACCTTCAGAAGTGCTTTTACCATAGAGCAATTACAGCACTTGGCAAATACACCGTGTAAAATACACAAACAAATAAAGCAGGGTTATTTCTTTGCCTGTTTTTCGGGTTTGCGGTGGAGTGATGTAAATCCTTTACGTTGGGATGAAATTATTATCAAGCAAATAGAAAAGGAAGAACGTTACTTTATTTATTTTGAGCAGGAAAAAACAGAAGGTATAGAATATCTGCCACTTTCAGATAATGCAATTGATATTATTAAAGAAAGAAAACAAGAATCAGAAACGGAAGAAAAAAGTGTGTATATATTCCCAAACCTGAAAGACGAAGAAGGGACAAAAAAGAATTATGACCGTACTCAGCGTTCATTAAGAAAATGGGCATTGGCAGCAGGCTTTGAAAAGGGTAAATTGCATTTTCATAGTGGCAGGCACACTTTTGCTACTAATGTATTGGAAAGTAGCGTGGATGGCGACCTTTACACCGTATCAAAACTACTTGGGCATAAGGATATAAAATCTACGCAGATATACGCTAAGGTGCGGGATAAACGAAAATTTGATGCGGTGAAAGCACTTCCGAAAATTGATTTTACTAATACCAATATAAACGCTGCTTAATTCGTATATTTGCCATACATTTTTTCATAAAAAATATATACCAAGAAAAGAGAGGTCGTTATGCTAACGAGCCTCTCTTTTTAGTTTAAGTTATCATCAAATCGATGCCTTTTTTCTTACTTTTGTTATAACATATTTAGCGTAAGCTATTCCTTGTCGTGGAAAACTGGTAATTTACTCAAGACAAAAAAGGAATTAAGCATAAACGCTCACGTAAAGGGCGTGGGTTTGTTTAGTTTATTCCGTTTGTCGGTATACCAGTACCTCCACGACAGAGTATCTGAATGACTCGCGCCTGATTATTAAAACGTGTATGAAAAAAACCATCCCAAAAACCAAGCTGGAAATAGAATTATTTTGCGATAAAATAATTTTGGAAAAAAAAGTAAGAGAACTTCAACTACACCTTTGGGCTTTGCAAGAAGTTTTAAAGGAACTGCCTAAAAAATAATCGATAATTATGAACTGTTAGTTTAGATGTAAATAACATCCTTACTTTTGCGTATAATAAATTCTATCCATGAGTAAGCAAATAATTAGTAAGTCGGCAGACCGCCGCAGAGCTCCCGACCTTCTGACTGAACAATTCATCAAAGATTACAGGGCATCCCTTATTGATTTTCCTGAAAACAAAAAGGTAGACTTATTAGAGCATATATTAACTTGTTTTGATCTGGCAGAAAGGTTTTGGGAAAACCAAACAGATGAAAACTGGAAAACTCTTGCTGATTTAGACACCGCCTTTTTAAAAAAGCATGGCAAACGTTTAAAAACATATCGCCAAAAAAATATGTATACGTATTACGGCGACCGTCATTTACTGATTGAAAAAGGTGTTTATACAACTGATGAATGGAACGAGTTAAGTCGCGAAAAACAAATGTTTAGTCCAAGCGAGTATGCTAATTTTTTTAAAGAATGCCGTAGAGTGCTTTATCTTGAAAGGGAATTTCTGTTATTAGAGCAAATCCCCGAAGATGAAATAGAAGAAAAAAATACTAAAGAAAATTTAAGCGGGGCAAGTAAATCAACAAAAGGAAAACTAAAACGTGAGGCTCAGGATAGAAGAACTTATTTAAGCCAGGAACAAACCGTTGTATTAATGCATTATTTACAAAAGGAACGCCTGTTTCTAAACGATGAGTATCTTAAAAAAACAGAGTTTGGAATAGCCATCGAAACATTAACCGGATATAGTCAAAATACTTTGCGACAAGATTTAGGCAAGTACGAAAACTATCAAAGTAAAGAAAATTTACTGAAAATTGATAGCTTCTTAACCCACGTGAAATCAGCCATAGCAGCGGCTATGAAGCAAAAAAAAGTACCTCCTGCCGCCTTACAGGAGGGTTCGTGAACCCAACTTTTTTAAAACCATAGGGTAATTTTGCTTTCTAATCAAAGCAAATTATCTTATGGCAACATCATTTTTAACCAGTCTTAATGAAGAAGAATTTAAACTTTTTCTAAAGCAAGCCCTTTCCGAAATCATCGGCAATGGCTTATCACAATCAAAACCAAACATCCCAGATATACTGGATGTAAAACAAGCTGCCGATTTTCTTCGGCTGAAGATCACCACTCTCTACGAAAAAACATCGCTCAAAATCATCCCACATTTTAAAAAGGGAAACAAGCTGTATTTTAATAAGCAGGAGCTACAAGCTTGGGTGCAAGCAGGCAAAGTAAAAACGAATAAAGAGTTACAAGGAGAAGCATCAAGTTACATCATGCACCATGAAGTAAAGAAGTACAGCAAAAAAATAATCACTAATAAATAACTTAAAACAAAAACCATGAGAACATCCAAATTTGATGTCCCCGTAGAGGTACTAACGGAATTCCTTGACGCATCCTGCGACAAGGGAATGAATA
>JBDTJJ010000047.1:0-2650 GCA_039935895.1 Bacteroidia bacterium
TTTTTACATTTCCGTTAGAGATATTATAGGTGTAAGTAATTTTAAAAACAGATTGTTCCACATCAGACGTAATACCCACAAAACCCATTGATTTATAGCTGGCTGCCTCAGGAAATTTTTTAATGGAAGAAATTTTATTGTTTCTATCATTAGAGGCACTTTGCTTAATGAGTGTAAGCATTTCTTTGTTTTTAATGCCACGATTTAAAACTACTTGTCGGTTACGCGTTTTAGAATCAAACACCACTTGCTCGCTCTTTGCTTTAACTTCGGCATCGCGTTTAAGCGTTTCAATAACTTCGCTTGTTTGCGCTTTGGTTTTATCTTTTTTAAACTGAGATTCTTTTCCTGCACGCTCGTTAGTAGCTACAATTTTAAGTAAATCGCTTTCGTAAGTAGCTCGTATAGCTTTATTTTGTTTTTCTTTTATGTTACGTTTTTCTTTATCGATAGTTAGCTGCACTTCTTCTGAGGCCATTGATTGTTTCGATTCATTTTCCTGTTTTGCAATCGTATTTTTAGGTTCTGCATTTTTTTCTGGAATAGATTTTTCATCTGCTAACTTTTTAATTCTATCGGCTTCTGCCTGCGCTTGTTTTTGTGCATCAGCTACTTGTTGTTGTCTTGCTTTTTCTTCATTTTCACGCAGTTTGGCATCCAACTCTTTCTTTTCTTTTTCTAAGGCAAGCTTAACATTTTGTTGATTTAAAACTTCCGGATCTATAAATAATTTCTCAATAAAATCTTTTACGTAAGGCTCGTCATCTTTAAATGTTTTTTTGCCATCGTAATTTATTTTAGTAATTGGATTTTTAAAACCTGCGTAATTTATAGTTGGGTTATTGTACTCAAAAAAGTTGACATCCATTTCGTAAATAGGAAAAATAGTTTTATCAGCCGTGCACTTAGAAGCGTAAATCATCAAGAACATATCAGCACAACCAACATAGGAAAACGTAACTTTATAATCTACTCCAAAATCTAAAAAAAACTGAAACTTACCATTTTTACCTGTGCTTAAATCGGTAACCTTTGTGCTGCCTTTATAAATGGCAACCGTTGCGCCTTTAATTGGTTGATGTTGTTTTATACACTTGCCGGCAAATTCTAAATAACCTTTTTCTTGAGAGAAAGTTACGAGCGTTAAAAAACTAAATAAAAAAAGAAAGATTAATTTTTTCATAAAAAATTACTGACTGAAAACTACACAATTTTTCATAAATGTGCAAATTGTGCTAAAATATCAAGGTAAGCTTATATTTTTTTCAGCGCCTCTAAAAACTCATCTTTTTTACGGCGAGAAATTTCAATTTTCATATCATCACTCATCACCGCAAAACCGCCATCTAGTTTAATATAACGAACCACGTGGTTTATATTGATAAGATGATGATGATGTATGCGCATAAACTCTTTTTGAGGAAGTAAATCTTCGTAATGTTTTAAGCCTGCTGTTACCAATAATTTTTTGCCATTAGTTAAAAAAAACATAGTGTAACTGCCTTCTGCTTCGCAGCGAATAATATCTTTTATGTAAGCAATTTCATAAGCAGTGCCAGTTGGAAGCGTTATTTTTTGGTAGTTATCGCTATTCTGCTTTAAATTTTGAATGAGGTGCGCTAAATTTTCTACCGTGTTTAATTGTTGTTTTTTCTGCAACATTTTTTCTACCGAATGTTTAAGTTCTTCAACATCTATAGGTTTTAAAAGATAATCTAAGGCAGAATATTTAATGGCTTTAATGGCGTATTTATCAGTGGCCGTAGTGAAAATAATATCAAATTTTATAGGAGATGTCTTTTCCAGCAAGTCAAAGCCAGTGCCATCTGGCATGGTAATATCTAAAAAAACCAAATCGGGTTGGTGTTTTTGTATAGCCTCAGAAGCCTCTTTAACATTGGCTGCGGTGGCAACCACCTCTATATCGGGGCAGTTTTTACTTATTAACGTTTTAAGTAATTCGCGGCTTTTAGTTTCGTCTTCAACAAGTAGTGCTTTAATCATAGTATGAGTATTAAAATAAACAGGCTCAAAGTACAAAAAATTAATTATTGTTTTTTTAGATGGAATAAAAAATAAAAAGTATTTTCGCATCCGCTATTAAAATGCCCAGTTGGCGGAATTGGTAGACGCGCTGGTCTCAAACACCAGTGAGAAATCGTGCCGGTTCGACTCCGGCACTGGGTACGATGCCGGAAAGGGAGCAAATTTTGCTCCCTTTCCTTTTTTTATCTCCCCCAAACTCCCCGTCTCCGTAGGTCGTCAGCAAAATCAAATTATTTAATTTTTCCGTTCGAACTTTTCCTTCTGAAAACACGCCATTTTCCTTCAAGGTCGAACGGATAATATCTTGTTTTCCGTTAATCTCCGCATTATCAAAGAGATGTCCTAAATTCTTAATGGCGGTCAATCCTTTTTTCAAATAGCCTCGGTATTCGACTTCTTTTTGGTTGAAGTTTAATTGTTGGGCTAACATCGCTTCAATTTTTGGCTCAATATTGCGTTTAATTTCTTTATAATCTCCCATTTCCATTTCGCCATCAAGCATCATTTGTTGCGCTCGGTTAAGGCGTTCTTTGTTCTTTTCAATCTCAAGTTGTAATGCCTGCTTATTGGCGTTTTTCTCCCCACTCTTGCTCTTAAAATAATT
>JBDTJJ010000048.1:0-4730 GCA_039935895.1 Bacteroidia bacterium
GCTTACAAAGCAAAATTATATTTTTCTTTTTCTTTCAGGAATTGCAACTGGACTTTCATGGATTTTTTATTTCAAAGCATTACAACTAGGAACCGTATCTCAAGTAGCCCCGGTAGATAAACTGAGCGTTGCACTCGCTATTATTTTTTCAATAATTTTTTTGGGCGAAGTTCTTACATGGAAAATGGCTTTAGGAGCCTCGCTTATTATTGCAGGAACAATAGTTTTGATTCTTTGATCTTGAAAATATTTAATCCAAACTTTATCCGCATAGTGCTATCTAAGTCACAAGTATCTACGCAACTTTTTAGCACTATAGCCACTCAAAATTGAATTTTACGAGCTTTTACTACAAAATTGCCATAGAATTAAAGTCTAATATTGTAAATAAATTAAAAAACCAAATAATGAAACACTTAACAATTTTAATGCTTGGATCAGTAGCAGTTCTTTTTTCACAAGCTTGCCAACCAAAGGAGTCAAAGTCTACACAACCAAATTCAGAAATTGCAAAAGAAATAGTTAAGGAAGACCCCAATAAAGTGGTTTTTGAAAATTTAGATCAAATTTTATCGCCTTTTGAAGATATGACCGAATTTGCACTAGATAAAAATGATGAAGGTGTTATAAAATCATTAGAGAAAGTTGAAGCTGCAACAAAAGATGGTCTTTTTGAAAAAAACCTTACGCAGGGAAGCGTAAAATCTCTCATTCCACAAATAGAAAAGTTAAAAGAATTTATCAAGCAAAAAAATCATGAACAGATAGCGTTAGCTTCAGCAGATATTTTTGAATTTAATACAAGCAACTTTATAGACACAAAGAAAATTGAAAATCAAATACGTATAGAGCATTTAGATTATATGGGGTTTAAAACACTTGCACTTTTAAACCAGCGGAAAATTGATTGGCAAAAGATTCAGCAAACTGTTTCTGATGTTCAAAAGGAATGGCTTGTTTTGAGTTCTAATGTAAAGGACAATAATCTAAAGGATTCTTTTAATTATTTATTCGAAGGGCTTCTTAATAGCACTACAAAAAAAGATATTAAAACTGCCCAAATTTTAGCTTCAATGGATCTAAGCTTGGTTGATGTGTTGGAAACCAATTTTTAAATGTATATCACCGCTTCGAAAAATGATGCATATAAAAAACCTTCAGCAAACAAATCCTTTACCGACAAGGAGAGAACTTTTAAATAAAGTACCGCAAATCACCTTATATTTTTGGATAATAAAAATTTTGTGCACAACTGTTGGTGAAACAGCAGCCGATTTTCTAAATACTAATTTGAATATGGGGCTTACCGGAACCTCAATTTTAATGGGAGTTTTGCTTCTTATTACTTTATTCTTTCAATTTAGGTCTAAGAAATATATTCCATCTTTATATTGGCTTGCCGTTGTTTTAATTAGCATAGTGGGTACGCTAATCACTGACAATCTAACGGATAACCTTGGCGTATCGCTTGAGTTAGCTACTGTTGTTTTTGCGATAGCTTTAACTTTAACTTTCATTATATGGTATGCAAATGAGAAAACATTATCAATTCATGAAATTAATACCCGCACAAGAGAAGCTTTTTATTGGCTTGCTATTTTATTTACATTTGCATTAGGAACTGCCGCAGGTGATCTATTTGCAGAAGGTTTAAAACTCGGATACTTATTATCGGCTGGAATATTTGCTGGATTGATTATAGCTGCTTGGATAGCTCATAGATATTTTAAATTAAATCCAGTGCTTACATTTTGGTTTGCTTATATTTTAACTCGTCCGCTTGGTGCTTCAATTGGAGATTACCTTTCTCAATCACGTGACGATGGTGGATTGGAACTTGGAACGGTAATTACAAGTGCAATTTTCCTAATCGCAATTCTAGTGACGGTAATATACCTTACCGCAACAAAAAAAGATGCCATTAAAAATTCTACTACATAATTTATTTCAAATCATTTTTTATAAAACCTAAAATGAGGAAATTATTTCATGCGGTGTTCGAGGTGTAAAAAGTGCATTTAGAGATTTTTTCAAAATGAAAAATTTGATACTACGAATAAAATATTAGAAAATGTGTGGAGTTTATGTCCAATATTTTTAATTGCTTATAGATATGAGAAGGAAAATAGTGCCATGAGGTATGTATTAGGTCGAACGGTTATTTACTTATAAATATTTAACGATTATGGATAGCTATGTTTTTAAAATAAAATCGGCAAAAGGGGTTCATTTAGATTATATCTACCAAGAGCTTAGTATGCTTATTGATGCGTATAAAACTGAACATGAAACAACAAAAATACAGCGTGTGTCAGCAATTGACTGTATTTTATTGACAACTAATAATTTAAAATTAAGAGCTGCGCTAATAAAAGATGAAGATTATATCTTATTCTAACTATATTCCATTTTACACCTGTGAAATATAATGCTGTCGAAATTTTATAACATTACTCCATCTGTCATACAATTCTGAGCAGACAGGGACAGTCAATTATTAGGCCTTAAATCATTATCACGTTATATTTTTACTCCTTAATGAACTTTTGCATACCTAAGGAGGTTTTAATAAAGTAAACACCACTAGATAGTCCACTCAAATCTATTTGCTCTTGTTTATTTTGGCTTTTTAATTCCAAAACAACTTCTCCAATAGTGTTATAAACACTAATAGTTCCTAAATCATTTGCCGATTGAATAGTAAGGTTGTTATTAGCCGGATTAGGATATAGTGTAATTTTTTTGTTATTATCAAGCTTTTTAATATCAGTTGTGGTACTTTTCCAACAATCTGTTATTGGTGTACTAGAAGAGCTTGCACCGCAATAAGTGGTTATGCCAAACATATCCTCAAGGGTACGCAATACTCTATAATGATTGACACTTTCGGCATACTGCCCACCCTGCACCATTTGGCCAACAAACATGGTAACAATTTGATTGGTTCCAGCTGTATTATCATCCTCATCCCAAGTAAGTATAAGTAAGCTATTATTAGTTTTAGCCCACTGCACATAACTATTTAAATTATTATAGAACCAAGTATCTCCATTTGAAATAGCCGTTACGGAGTTAGTAGTAGGATTATGCATATCGTCTGATAAGTCAGGAATAACATAGGAAACTGTAGGTAAGGTGCTATACGTTGAAGCAGAAGGAAAAGTGGTATACATTTTATTTACACTTGAAGGAACCTGATTAGTACCTGTACCTTGCCAGTTTGACCAAGGATTATGCTTGCGGGCATAATTTCCGGATGTGGTTCCTAAATATCCAGTAGAAGGCATTGTTTCAGAATAACCTGCAAAGGTTTTTCCAGCAGCAATAATAGACGCACCTAAATTACAGGTTGAAAAAGGTGTGTTGCTTGAAATATAATCGTTAGTAACACCCTGATTACTTCCTGAATATAGCATCAGGTAATTTGGTTGGCTTGGATGTGTAAGTGCAACAGAGTTTGTAAATAAAGCTGTACTAGGGTCGCTTGCCAGAGCATTTATATGTGGTGCATTTGCAGTATTGCCAATAATGTCGTCGTAAGCATAATTTTCCATCATTACAATAACAACGTGGTCTGGCATTGGAATAGATTGTGCAAAAGTGTTAACAGTTAATCCTACTGTAAGAGTAAATGCAAATAGTTTTAATTTCATGTTCAAAGGTTTTAAATTAATTAAAATACTTTGAAGGCGGTTAAGGATTAAAACAATTGCTTTTCCTTTAAGGTGTTCACTTTCAATTTAGAGCGCAATGTACAATATAAAAAAAGCGAAGTCAAGATAAAAGGCATTTTTAACTTTTATGCTCAAAACTGGAGTGTTTTTAACGCTTTTATTAGAAAATATTGGCTTTAATACTTTACCTTTATTTGAAATTTATTTGTAGTGAATGTTTTAAAAAAAAGACTGGTTTGTCTATTACTAAGTTTACTATTTTATACATCAGCTAAAGCACAACTGGTTACAAATCTTGGCGAGCATCACAATCAATTTTTTGTAGGTTCGGGTTATTATGAGTCGTTTGCCAATATAACCTTTGGCTTAAATCATACCCGTTACTTTAAAAGAATAAAACGAAATATTGATGGCATTATAGATTTTAGCTTACCCCTCAATGATGAAATTTATACTCGTTTTGTTTTTAGAAAAGGGTTTCAATTTAATGTTTTTAAAAAAAATAACTTCCGACTTCCGCTTGCTTTCATTTCATCGACAGTAAGAAAACACTTGTCTTTATTCGATATCCACGAATTTATTACTGAAGTATGTTTACTGCCCGGTATTTATACAAATAAATATACTATTGCCGCAGATTTATCGGTTAATTTTTTGTGGTTTAATAAAGTACACTATAACCCAGCCTATAATAAAGATAGTAGCCATGTAAACCCAAATACAAACCACCAGAAAGTAAATATAAAAGCAGGCATTATTTTAGCGTATAACCTAACGCATTTTTCATTTATTTTTAAAGGAGGTTTTCAGCAAATAAATACTTTGGAGTTTAATAAAATGCCTTTCTATGCAACCGCCATTCTAGCTTATAAATTAAATTTTAAAAAGCATAAAGAAGAGCCTTTAAAATAACCATGCCCGCTTGAATGCTAAAAAAATCTTTGCTATACATAGCCTATTCCATTGATTCACATTAACATTTATGGACCGTTACTCTTTCTACAACCGCCGGAAATTGCATTTTATTTCTAAAATTTGGCTTTTAGCACTTAGAGT
>JBDTJJ010000049.1:0-2585 GCA_039935895.1 Bacteroidia bacterium
GCGTATTCATTGGCTCTTCAAACGAAATTGGTGGCTTCGAATCGGGTTTTACAGCCAAACTAATGGGCTTAGTGCCTTCTGTTATTTTTGGTGGGGGCATGACAGTTGTAGTTGTTGCAGTCATCAATAAATTAAATCCAAAACTTAAAAAGTTAGATCTATCTAAAGTTTAAATTTGGGCGTTCCGGCGCATCGTCATTTCGAGTGATTCGAGAAATCTTCAGCGCCGCCGGGCTTTGCGCTACAAATCCTCGCCTTTTGTCATTTCGAGCGAAGTCGAGAAATCTTCTGCGGCTGTGGGTTTTCCACTACAATCCCTAACGCAAATACAAATAACCAAATACATTTGTGCTTTTTCGTGTTTTTCAGAGCGAAAAAACCTGTTATTACCCGTGGCAAAAACTTCACAAATAATGTTAACCCTCCAATTGTGGCACGTTTCTTTCACACCTTTGATTAAACAAAAGTATTATGAGTAAAAAAATAATTTATTTCGGATGTGCTGTCATTGCAATAGCCTCCGTATCATCATGTCGCGTGGTAAGGCCAGGCGAAATTGGTATTAAACAAACATTGGGTAAAATGCACGGCGGCTCTCGTCAGCCTGGTTCTGTTGGGTTTTTTCCTTTCACCACTAAAGTGATTAAAATAAATACGCGCACGGTAGAGTGCTATCAAAGTCTGCCATTGCCAACTAAAGAAGGTTTAAGTGTAAATGCTGAAATAAGTTTGTTATACCATATTCGTCCAGAAGAAGCGTCTAATGTGTATCAAAAATTTGGAACAAATTATCAAGAAGTTATTGTGTTAAGTAACTTTCGTGCAACTGCCCGTGAAATAAGCGCACGTTATTCTGCTAAAGAATTATATGCTATAGCGCGTCAGGATGTTGAAAAAGTTATTGCCAACGAACTAAAAGCACACATAGAACAACATGGTTTTGTAATTGATGCTGTTCTTTTAAAAGATGTCGTGTTGCCGCCGCAAATTATGCAATCTATAGAAAGCAAAGTGCAAGCAGAGCAAGATGCACTCAAAATGGATTTTGTAATTGATAAACAAAGAAAGGAAGCTGAGCGTATGCGTATTGAAGCTGAAGGTATCAAGGCTGCACAAGATATTCTTTCGCAATCAATCAACGAAAAAATATTAGAGTATAATCGCATAAAAATGTATGAGGGTCTTATAAAATCAGGCAACTCAAAAGTTATTATTACCGATGGCAAAACACCCTTGTTTAACACCTTAAACGTTGATGAGGCCGGAGAATCAAAAGCAAAAAAATAAATATTTTTGAAAAAATAATTTCGTCGTTGCAAAGGCTAAGTAAAAATTACTCATACCTTGCAACGACGTTTTTAGTTTAGAATTAAGTTAAATCAATGAACAGAAAATTTACAATAATTATTGCACTTGTTTTTTTTATTGCAATAACTACGGCGCAAAATTTAAAACCCGGTTTTGATAAAAACGAATTTATAGAATTATTAAAACTTGCTGCAAAACATACGAATCCCAATCATTTTAGTGATGTGCCTTATCCAGATAAATTTAAATTAGTTTATCGTTCAAACAGCATTGGTTTAGATAACGCTTGGGAACTTTGGAAAAGCCCTGATAATATTATTACACTAAGCATTAGAGGCACCACACGTAAAAGCGTAAGTTGGATAGAAAATTTTTATTCGGCCATGGTGCCCGCCAAAGGTAAATTACAACTTAGCG
The DNA here is from genome assembly GCA_039935895.1 of Bacteroidia bacterium. Classification (GTDB taxonomy): domain Bacteria; phylum Bacteroidota; class Bacteroidia; order B-17B0; family Aurantibacillaceae; genus PALSA-968. The sequence continues at coordinate 1,726 of JBDTJJ010000049.1, forward strand.
CTACAGATACTTTTAAATATGAGTTAGCTCAAAACCCGCACGCTGCGGTACATGTAGGCTGGTTGTTGGCAACGGCTTATCTATCAAAAGAAATTTTACCTAAGCTCGATTCGTGTTACAAAGCCGGCATAAAAGATGTTTATATTGTAGGTTACAGTCAGGGTGGCGGAATTTCTTTTTTGCTAACAGCTTATTTATATAACCTGCAAAAACAACATGTACTTCCGGCAGATATTCGCTTTAAAACATATTGCTGCGCTGCGCCAAAACCCGGTAATTTATTTTTTGCTTATGAGTATGAAGCTAAAACCCAAGCGGGCTGGGCATACAATGCAGTGAATACAGATGATTGGGTTCCTTTAACTCCGGTTTCTGTACAAACGACTGATGATTTTGGTGATATTAATCCGTTTACGGATGCTAGAAAAACAATCAAAAAACAAAAATTTCCTAAAGATGTAGTTCTCAAACACATTTATAATAAAATGGATAAACCTTCTCGAAAAGCACAAAAAAGATATGAAAAATATTTAGGAAACAAGATCTCTAAATTCGTAAAGAAAAACCTCCCAAGCTTTCAGCCCCCGATTTATTTTAAAAGCGATAATTATGTTAGATGCGGCAATACCATTGTCCTTACTGGTGATTCGGCTTATTATAAATTATATCCTATCGAAAAAGATAAATTATTTACACATCATTATCCTGCGCCTTATTTATTTTTGATGAATAAATATCCTAATTAATTGCTATTGAAATTTTAATTTTTTTTGGGTAAAATTGGTTTTATTTTTTTTACAAAATGCTTTAACTCACAAAAGTCATTGGAACCATGAGATCCTTTGTAATTCTGAAAAAAC
>JBDTJJ010000050.1:0-2547 GCA_039935895.1 Bacteroidia bacterium
CTTCCGCAAGATTATATTGTAGATAAAGAGCAAGGCATTCGCACACCTATTGGCATGGCGGGCGTTCAGCTTGAAGGAAATTTCCATATCATTACCGGACAAGCCTCTGCCATTAAAAATATTTACAAGTGCGTTGGTCGTAGTGCGTTAAAAGTAATTGATATGAGCTTAGAGCCATTAGCCTCTGCTGATGCTTGTTTAAGCGAAGAAGAAAAAGAAGCCGGTGTGGTGTTGGTTGATATTGGTGGTGGTACCAGCGATGTGGCAATTTTTTATGATGGCATTATCCGTCACACAGCTGTTATTCCTTTGGGTGGTAACATTATTACCGAAGATATTAAAGTAGGCTGTTCTATCATTACAAACCAAGCCGAATTATTAAAAACAAAATTTGGTTCTGCGTTGGCAATCGAAAATCACGAGAACGAAGTGATTTCAATTCCGGGTTTACGTGGCCGTCCGCATAAAGAAATCTCCGTTAAAAACTTAGCGCATATTATACAAGCGCGTATGGAAGAAATTCTTGCTTTTGTATTGTATGAAATAAAAAACTCTGGTTACGAAAAAAAATTAGCAGCCGGTATTGTGGTTACAGGTGGTGGTGCTCAATTAAAACACTTACCTCAGTTGGTTGAATATTTTACGGGTATTGATTGTCGTATTGGTACACCAAACGAACATTTGGCAAAAAGCTCCGAAAACGTTACCAACCCTATGTTTTCAACAGGTGTAGGTTTAGTTATGATGGGACTTAGAAAGATGGAAGACGACATGCGTAAATCAAACAAAACGTTTGAAACCAAAGCAGAAGTTAAACCCGAAGAGGCCGAAAAAGAAAAGAAAAAAATTGCCAACCATTCTAACAAAGTACGCGGTAAATTTTTTGAAACCTTTGGCAACAAAGTAGCCGATTGGTTACGCGATGATGTTGAGTAAACACTGCTCGTCATGCTGAACTTGTTTGGCTTCGCCGATTTTCAATTCAGCATTTGTTTCATTAATTTGTTGTCATACTGAGCTTGTCGAAGTATGGGCGTTCCGTTGATTACAACGGCGGGCTTTTCGCAGTAAAGCTTTTCGAGTACAAAAAGGCTTTCTTGCTGCAATCCCTAACGCAGCAACGCAATAAATGGAGTTATTTATTTAAGTATATTTACTTTTAAACGACTAATGAATAAAGTAATAATACTCGGCAATGGATTTGATTTAGCTCATGGGCTTAAAACAAGATATTCAGATTTTATACTATGGTATTTAAACAAAGTTTTTACTCAAATAAATTCACAATTTTTATACCAAGATGATTTAATAAAGCTGTCTCGTCAGGGAGCAATTATGCCTATTGCTGAATTTAAATATATTAATGATTTTATAAGAACATACAACAATGAATATACACCAATTACCATAGAATTTAAACACTCATTTTTTCAAAAACTTATCATGAGTAATGCAGATTTTAATTGGGTAGATATAGAATCGATGTATTATGAAGAGTTAAAAAAGTTATATTCAAGTACAAGTCCAAATACCAAAAAAGAATTAAAGGATTTAAATAAATGTTTTGACCTTATTAAAAAAGAGTTGATTGAACATCTAAAACAAGTTGATAATACTCAATGGAATGAAGATATTAATAGTCACTTACAAAAAACAATAAACGAAACTATTGCTCGAAATAAAAATACTTTAGCAGATGAAAGTAGAATTCTTATTTTAAATTTTAACTATACTTCAACGATAGAAATGTATTTAAAAGACCCGAAACTAGCCAATCTAGTTTCAATTAACTATATACATGGTAATTTAAAAAACGAAGAGAAAAATCCAATCATATTTGGGTATGGAGATGAAATGGATTCTCATTATGAAAAAATAGAACAATTAAATGATAATGAGTTTTTAAGTAATTTTAAATCCTTTTGGTATCTTAAGACTAATAATTATAGAAGCCTTCAAAGCTTTTTAAATTCTGGCAGCATACTTAATAATTCTTTTGAAGTACATGTCATGGGGCATTCTTGTGGCTTGTCAGATAGAGTGCTGCTCAACAGTATTTTTGAACATTCCAAGTGTCAATCAATAAAAATATACTACTACGAAAAAAGTAAGGTCGATAATGATTTTTTTGAAAAAACACAAGAAATATCTCGTCATTTTAAACATAGTAGTAAAGGAAGAATGCGAACAATTATTGTGCCTTTCGAGGAAAGCGTTCCATTAACAAAGCATAAAGGATAGCAAAAATCCCCCGCTATTTCTAACAAGGTGTTTGCACTACTTATAACGCTTGTTTGGGTGGCGTGATGCGTTGATAACCTTATATACAATAATTACCGATTCTTCTATTTCAAAAATTATAAGGTATGGAAATGGCTTTATTAATGCCTGCCTAAATTGTTTATATTTTGTTTGGTAGTGTTGTGGGTTTTTACCAATGGTATGCAACAACAATTCTAATTTATCTAAAAACCTGTCGCCTAAACCTGCCTGCTGTTCTTCGTAGTATAAAAATGCTTCGGTCGCGCCTTCTCTTGCCGTTTCTTT
>JBDTJJ010000051.1:0-2843 GCA_039935895.1 Bacteroidia bacterium
TAAAAATATGCTTCGTTCTGAAATAGAAAAAATGTATTCGCCTGAAGATATTTATGAATTTAACCTGATTTATTGCAACCGGATAGTTGAGTTGGTAATGAATAAAATAAATGTCAAATAAAATAGGCCGCATGTTTTAAAAAATTACCGATAGGCTTGATGTTAGGTATAATTTTATTTTAATAATAAAACCTCTCTACCTTACTAGTGCCAAGGACCATATTAGGGAAAAAATTCTAGATTTATCACACTTGCCCGGAAGCATTAGTATTATCAACAGTTTAGTCCGTTATAAGTTGTAAAAACAGGTTTTAACTCCCTTTTCGCTATATTACGGCGTAAAAACTTTCATTTACGACTAAAACCTTAAGTAATCGAGGTGCCAGATTATTTTTGATAAAAAAAATCCTTCATAATCTATTGACTATGAAGGATTTTCGCGCTGTTTGTGTGATCCCGCTGGGAAATCACAATGAGACTGAATACCTTGTTAATACTATTGTTTACAATACATTCACTACAAAAAGTAACCGAAAAGGTTACTTGAAAATTGCACTTTTTTGTATTGCTTCAATGAACTTTAATTACAGGATCAAATGTACAAAATACAATACTATTTGGCAATAAAATATACTAAAATTAATTGATTAATTTTTCTGAAACATCTGTTAAACTAAGTCCTGAAAAGGCACAAAATTCTTTTACTGTAAGAAATTGCTCGGGCTTTTTATTAAGGGCTGTTTTTATTTTGCTCAGTAATTTACGTGCATACCTTTCACTTTTACCGGTAATAAGCATTACATCTTTTGGGTATATAACAACTCTTTTCATGCTTTAAGTATGCCTTAGCTATGCTTTACCTATAGCTTTGATATACCACAAAGGTAAATCATACATAAAGAGTATAAAACAGCAAAAACGGCATAAAACGCACTAAAGGTTATTATACGGAACGGCTTGCTTGCACGGGGTTTAAAGCTCATCTAATTTTGTCTTGTCGAACAAAATTCTATTCGCGATATGAATGATGTTTGATAAGCTGCGCAGCTTTTTAATTCAATTAGTATAAATCATTAAAAAAATAAATTATGGCAAGACAAAAAGGAATATTAAAAGTTCACGGAACGTTGGACGACTTGACCTTTTATAAAACACAAGACGGACACCTAGTAAAAACCAAAACGAGTTTGGACGGTACACGCATAGCCACCGACCCCGCCTTTATTCGCACACGTGAGAACGGAAGCGAGTTTGGAAGTGCAGCCAAAGCAGGTAAATTATTACGCGACGCTTTGCGAGCGTATATTTCAGGGTCGTCAGACGATAGAATAACTTCTCATTTAACGGCTTTGATGATGAAAATTAAAACCTTAGATGCTACAAGCATACGCGGTGCACGTACCGTAGGTACGGCCATCGCATTGCCCAGTGCAATGACGATGCTGCAAGGTTTTAATTTTAATAAACGTGCATTACTTGGCGAAGTATTACATAAACCCTACACTATCAATACCGCCACCGGTGAAATAGACATCAACGCATTTTTGGGCGCAAATGATGTGCGTGTGCCGCAAGGCGCAACGCATATTTCATTTACAGGTTGTTGGGCTAAAGTTGATTTTGTAAACGGAGTTTACAACGTGCAAACATCGCCTGTAACAAACTCCGCCATATCTGCGGCATCTGCAAACGTGGCGTTGATACCAACCGCACCTCCAACAGGTACAGGAACAAATCTTTACTTAATCAAAGTAGAGTTTTTTCAAATGGTAAATACGGTTCAATACTCGTTAAAGAATGGTGCGTACAATGCTGTCGCAATCGTACAAGTTTCATAATTATTAATCAGAACAAAAATGAAAAAGATGAACATTATACAACGAATGAAATCAGATACACCGAAGTTTTACAAAGTAATTAGAAACATCGGTATTGGTTTAGCTGCCGTAGGCGGCGTATTAGTAGCTGCTCCTGTGGGATTGCCTGTTGCTATTGTTACACTTGGCGGTTATTTGATAACCGCAGGAGCTGTGGCAACGGCAGTAGCGCAAACGGCTACTACTGCTGATAACGGCAAAACAAAATCAAAATGAATATTAAACCCTAAAAACGAAAATAAAATGGCAGAAGAAACCGAAACACCAATTGTTGAGCAAGTGTTACCTACACCGCCTCAGGCATTGGTACAAACGAATGTAAATTACAGTCGTAATTACTCCAAAGACGAGGATGGACTTTGGGAGCAAGTAAGCTTAACGGCTAACTCTACTATCAATCAGTCAACAGGTGTGAACGAAATAACACATGAAAGCTGGGTTACTTTAAAACTAACTCATACTTCTGAAACGGATTGCTCTTGCAAAGACACCGAGCTAACCATTCACGAAAAAACCGATGTAACATACTAAAATTAAAAAATGAACCACGCACAACAACATAGCAATTTATTAGGAACTGTAAGCGGAACGGTGTTAACCGTATTAGCCAACATTGGTTCGGCAGATATAAGCAAGACAGTTGTTTTAGCGGCTATTGGTGCGGTGGTTAGTTTTGTAGTCTCAGTTAGTTTAAAATGGATAGTTAAACAAATCAAAAATAAATTCTTCTCTTAGTTTATAAAAGCTACACAAGAATTTTTTAAGTCCCACCATTGGTGGGGCTTTTTTTGTTTTATAGATTAGCGAAGATATTTATGATATAAAGTTTTACGCAACTGAACTAAATAATTTACTTGCAAAAGCAATTTGGCTTTGTGTTGCTCTATTTGTTGAAGCGTTGAATTAATTTCAAAATAGGAACGGTTGCCGGAATTAACACTGTTTAGTGCTTCTTCTGCAATATCA
>JBDTJJ010000052.1:0-4434 GCA_039935895.1 Bacteroidia bacterium
TTCAGGAGAGTATTTTAGTTCTTTATCATCATGTGCAAAAGCAAAATTTTATTTTAAGTTGCGCGCTGCAAACCTATTTATATAGTGTGGCAAAACGTTTGTGGCTTAAACAAATTCATAAAAAAAGCGGTACGTTAAAATTAGACGAACGTTTTTATGAAGGCGAAGATTTTGCAGAAGCTGAAAACGATGCAACTGTTTACGAAGAGCGCGAGCAAAATTTAGACAGAATGCACGAAAGCATTAATCAGTTGGGTGAACCTTGCAAAACGTTGCTGACTGATTTTTATATTGCTCGTTTAGGTATGGATGAATTAGCAGAAAAGTTTGGTTACACCAATGCAGATAATGCTAAAAACCAAAAATACAAATGCCTGCAACGATTGAAGAAGATATTTTTTTTAGATAAAGAGGGTAGAACCTCGTAAAGATTTTAGAGATGAGAAACATAGATTTATTTGACGATTACCTGCACCAACGCTTAAATGCCGACGATACAAAATTGTTTGAAGAACGACTTTTAAACGATGCTGATTTTAAAGCGCAGTTTGAAGAACAAAAAGCATTTGTAAACTTATTACAAGAATTTGGGAAACAAGAACAATTAAAAAGCAAATTAGATACTATTTACAGCGAGGAATTTGGCACACCTAACGTTCATCAATTAAATCCTAAAAACAATTTTTATACTAAATATGGTCGTATGATGGGCGTTGCTGCATCTGTGGCCGTTGTTGCGGTTATAGCTACAATTACTTTATTGAGTTCTGGCGGATATTTAATTAAACAACACGAAACTTCTATCACCAATCTTTCTAAAGAAATCATTCACATGAAATCGGTACAAGAAGGTATTATTGATGGAATTAAAACTATTAGTCAGAAACGTAGTTTTGAAACTGCTAATGTGGAAGGAACTGGCTTTGCACTAAACAACAACGGTTATTTTTTAACCAGCTTGCACATGGTAAATAAAGCCGATTCGGTTTTTGTTATGGACGAAGAAAAAAACTCGTACCACGCAAAAATTGTGCTTAGCGATGCGCGTTTAGATATTGCCATTTTAAAAATCGAAAAAGATTCTACCGGCAAATTTTCCACAGTGCCTTACGTGTTTAAAAACGCTTCTGCCGATTTAGGCGAAAAAGTTTTTACACTTGGTTTTCCTGCTGAAGATATTGTTTATGGCGAAGGAACTATTGCATCTTTAAAAGGTTCTGCCGATACGGCTATGTATCAAATAAGTATTCCAATAAACCCAGGTAACAGCGGCGGGCCTTTATTTGACGAGCAAGGTAACGTAGTTGGTTTAATTAAAAGCAAAAATAGCAATGCCGAAGGAACAGGCTTCGCTGTAAAATCTAACTACATTATGCAACTGCTTAGCAAAATCGAAAATGATACCTTAAAAACACAATTGCAAAGCAATAGCAGAAAAAACGGGTTGAAAAATCTTAGTCGTACTCAGCAATTAAAGCGCATAGAATCTTGCGTTTATAACATAAAAGTTTTTAAAGGAAATTAATTTTTCGTTTGTATTGTTACTCTTTTATGAAAGGATTTTTTACGTGTGTACTTTTATTTTTTATTGTCGGCTTTACGCAGGCACAACAAACTTTAGATTCGATTGACTTAGCCTGGGATAAAACAAAATTATTGCCAACCATAGCGCTCACAATTTCTTATGGAGCGCCTAATTTGCAGGCAAAATTAATTAGTAATGATATAACACTTACTAATTATAAATTGCAAAATATTGGTCCGATTTTAATGCGCATAGATGTGCGCACTTCAGAAAAAACTACCGTTGGTTTGTGCTACGGCTATTCATCCTATTACATTACAAACTATAATAATTTAACGCCATACAATGTAAATAGAACTTATGTAAATACCTTTGGCGTAAGGCTTAATAAATACTTTGTCATTAAAAAACATTTTGCTTTTTACTTAGGTGCGGGCGCAGGTTTTTGCATTAATCAATATCAAAATACAGATCATTATATTGACGATACAACCGATAAACTTAGACTAAAATATTATTACCTAAGCTTAATTGCAGGGTTTAAATACAAGCCCACTAAATTTTTAAATATTTTTATTGAGGGCGGTATAGACAGATATTCGATTGCTCAGGCAGGGGTTTCTTTTTGTATAAAAAAATAAGTATTCAAATTATAATGGTAGTGTTTGCGTTAGATATTGTAACAAAAATACTTTTATTGAAACATATTTCTAACACCACTCGAAATTCCTTTTATAGAATGAACATTAAGTGGAAGTTCTAGAAACACGTGTAGCATACTTAGTAAAAATAAAACCATAAATCCTAAACGGTAATCTATATAGTAACAGGCTACAGAAATTACCCATAAAATTAAAATGAGCCACATGCGTGTTTTTGAAACGTCGTGCCATTTTATAACCGATGTTTTTGAGAACCAATTTAAATAATGATACGTGTATGCAAAAGCTATAAAGCGCTGTATGGCAATAAAGGCAGGGGTTTCAAAAATTTCGTTACTGTTTCGTACAAATGAAATATTAAAGAGTGTAGCCAACGATTGATTAATGATGCTAAAATATTTTTGTACAAATCCTTTTTCCGTCAGTGATAAAATTTCTGAATTGGGAGTATGTACAAAAGCAAAACTTAATGCACATGCAATAAAAACACCTAAAGAAATAAAGCCTGTAACACTTTTGTTTTTAAGTGCACCTTGTAAAACAAATAAACCTGTAAATAAAAATACATGCACTATGGTTGGCAAAAATATTCCGAAGGCTAAAATCAAGAACATAATTCTATCGGCTTTTATTAGTATGGCTAACGCTAATACAATAGTTGACACTATAAGTGATAAACTATTTTTGCCAGAGAAAACTAAACACAAGGTGTAAGTTACTACACACAAAATTAAACTAACGGTATAATAACGTAACGATGATTTTTCATTAAACAAGGCAACCGTCATTAATAAGGCAATAACTATATAAGGCCAAATTTGTGTTTTTTGTTTTATGAAATAATTTCTTTTTTCTAACCAAGAAATTTCGGTTAAGTAATGTAGCGGACCTAAAACAGCATACACAAACAAAAAAAGCTTAAACGGAATAATAAAAGCAATACCTGTACTTAGCAGCATTAATGCTATGTTGGTAAGGTTTATACCTTTATCGGTAGTAGTTAGTTTTTGTACTAAACTCATTCTACAATTTTCATTTCATTTAGTAAGTAGCCTGCGCCTGCGTATTTATCAATCACAAATAAGGTGTAATGTATGTCTAATGATATGTTACGGCAAATGTTGGGGTTATACATAATATCGCTCATGGTGCCTTCCCACACACGGTCGTAATTGGTGCCAATTAATTGTCCGTATGCGTTAAGCACCGGACTACCACTATTTCCTCCCGTTGTATGGTTAGTCGCTAAAAACGATACGTGTACTGTGCCATCTCTATCAGCGTATCTTCCATAATCTTTTTTGTTGTATAAATCTTTCATTTTAGGAAACACAATAAATTCATCATCATTTGGATTTTCTTTTTCCATCATACGATCTAAAGTTGTGTAGTACGTATAAGCCACGCCATCTCTGGGTTTGTAGCCTTTTACTTTTCCGTATGTTAAGCGCAATGTTGAATTAGCATCCGGATAAAAAGTTTTGTCTTTGTAAACTTTAGTCAATTTATCTATGTATTGTTTATACAACGTATTTAACTGCATATCAATGCTGCTGTATTGCGGAATAACATTTGTATTATAATAAGTCGCGGTGCTTTTCCAAAGTTTATAAACCATATCATTTTCTATATCAGCTACAGAACCAGCTTTTAAAACGTTGAGGTATTTATCTTTATTAATAAAAATACAATCGGCATAAATTTTATCAGCAATAACATCGTATTTATTTTCATACCCATTCAATAAAGAATCTATTGCAGGCACACGCAAATTTTCATCTAATCCTTGCGCATACATTTCTAACATGGCTTTGCATATATTTTTATCCATGGCTTTATTGTAGGTTTTAAAAAACCGTTCGTAGGCTTCTAAAGTCTTTTTAAATTCTTTTTGTTTTTCATCTTCTGTTTTTCCTTTAAGCGATGAAATAAATTTTTCTGCCGAACGGGCTGCTGTAAAAGCATTAAAACCCAATAAACATTCGCTGTAATAATCTATCTGTTTTTGATACACTTTATAGTTTGCATACAACGAATGAAAATCATTAAACACTTTATTAAAATGTTCTTTCTCTGCCGGGTCGGAAGAAAGCAATTCTAAAAACTTTTTTTCGAATTCTATTTTTTTATTTACCGCATCAAATTTTTTCAAGCCTTGCATTTCGCCCATCCATTTTTTCCAATAGTTGGCAACCGATGCGTAATTAGAAGCATACGCAATTCGGGTAGTATCATTGGTTTTCATAA
>JBDTJJ010000053.1:0-5808 GCA_039935895.1 Bacteroidia bacterium
AGCTGATTTTAATAAAGCGGTAACTTCCGATAAATATGTATTAGTAGATTTTAATGCAAAATGGTGCAAGCCTTGCAAAAAAATGGCTCCTATGTTAGAAAGTATAGCTGATAAGAAAAAAGACAAACTAATTCTTATAAAAATTGATGCCGATGAGAATAAAGAATTATTAAAAGAGAAACAGATTGAAGCTATTCCTTTTTTTGAATTATATAAAGATGGTAAACTTGTTTGGAAACATCAAGGAGAAATTGATGAAGCCACACTTTTGAAAGAAACAAATTTGTAAATTAGATAAATACTATCTTCAGTCCGATTATGAAAAATAAATTTGTATTTATAAGTAGCGTTTTATTGTTGGTATCATCTTGCGGTAATCATGCCGAACAAAATATACCTGTTCAACCCACTAAGCCGGTAGCTAGTGATTATGATAAAGAATTATTAGATAAGGCTCAAGGTGCATTTAAGTCTCTGCCTGAGCTAGCAGACAAAAACATGCAAAATGTTATTACAGATGAGAGGGTAAATCTTGGTAAAATACTTTATTTTGATACACGCCTAAGTAAAACCGGAAATAATAGTTGCAACTCTTGCCACAATTTAGCTACTTATGGCGTAGATAATCAAGCTACTTCAAAAGGAGATGCAGGAAAGTTGGGCGATAGAAACTCGCCAACAGTTTTAAATGCAGCATTACACACCGCTCAATTTTGGGATGGAAGAGCAAAAGATGTGGAAGAGCAGGCGGGTATGCCTATTTTAAATCCAGTAGAAATGGCAATACCAAATGAAGCCTTTTTAGTAAATCGTTTGCGAGAAATTGATTTATATAAAAAGCTATTTAAAGATGCTTTTCCTAATGAGAAAAATCCAATTAATTATATTACGCTTCGTAAAAGTATTGGAGCATTTGAACGTACTTTAATAACACCTTCTAAATTTGATGATTATTTAAACGGAGATGTTTTTGCCTTGAACGATGAAGAACGCGAAGGGATGAAAATTTTTATTGAAACGGGCTGTACTCAATGTCATTTAGGTGCTACATTAGGTGGTAATATGTTTCAAAAATTTGGAAAATTTGCTGATTATAGAACTGAAGTTCATGTTACTAAAGAGGATGAAGGAAAGAAGAATGTTACAAAAGATATAGCAGATAAAGATGTTTTTAAAGTGCCAAGTTTACGCAATATTGAAAAGACAGGCCCTTATTTTCATAATGGCAACATAACGAATTTAAATGAAGCAGTTAAAATAATGGCAAAATTACAACTCAATAAAAATTTAAGTGATGCAGAAGTTACATCAATAGTAGTTTTTTTAAAAACGCTTACGGGTAATCTGCCTGATGATGTTAAAAAAGCACCGTCTTTATTGAGTAGTAATTAGATATAAATTGAATACTTGAGGTTAATTACTTACACTATCTTCAAGAACTTCCTTGGCTTTCATAGAAATACTTTTTGGCGACTCTATAACCATTTTTGCATCTATAACAAGAGCGCCTTTATGTTCTTCTAATACTTTTATGGGATTCATATCTAATTCTTTTATCAAAGGGAAATCAGTTACCAATTGAGATACTCTTAAAAGATAATCTACCACAGCATCTATATCATAAGCTGATTGACCTCTATAACCTTTCAAGATTTGATAGCCTTTAGTTTCCATAATCATATCCAAGGCACTTTGTTTAGTAAGTGGGGCTAATTTAAAAGCAACATCTTTAAATAACTCTACAAATGTGCCACCCGAACCAAACATAATTAAATGCCCAAAGCCTTTTATAGATTGCACACCGGCAATAATTTCAATACCTTTTGCAGTAAAAAATTTTTCAATAATAAATCCATCAATTTTTGCATCGGGTTTTTTGCTTTTTACACTTTCGGTAATTTCTTCAAACGCTTTTTGTAACGCAGCTTTATCTTTCAAATTAATTTTTACACCACCCACATCAATTTTGTGCATAATATCTGGCGATACTATTTTTAAAACAACTGGGTAACCAATTTTATCTGCGGCTGCAATTACATCATCAACTTTTTTTGCAACTAAATGTTCAATGGTCTTTAATCCATAAGCCTCCAACACACCGTAAGTTTCTGGCTCTGTTAAATGATCTCTTTTTTCTTTTTGGAGATCGGTAAATATTTTCTCAGCCGCTTCTTTATTCACTTTAAAAGTTGTTGTATTTGTTTTAGGTTGTTTTATCCAGTTATAATATTTAACCATGGCCGCGAAAACACGCACGTTAATATCGGGGAAATGAAAGTTTGGAATACTTTCTTTATCTAAAATTTTTACAAATGAAGGATCCGCTTCAAACGATAATAGATTTCCTAAAATAGGCAATTCAGGATTGGCTTTTGCATAATCACAAAGTGTAGAAGCAATAGCGTTCATATCTGTTTTTACGGTTGGCGAAACAGAAACAATTACCGCATCTACATTTTTATCTTTTACAATAATGCTTAAGGCTTTGCCAAAACGTTCAGCATCTGCATCGCCAATTATATCAACTGGATTATGAATATTTGCTGTAGGAGGGAGTGCCCTTTGTAAGGCCGTTAATGTTTCGGCTTCAAAAGTGGCCATTTCTAAATGGTATTTTTCAGCCGCATCGGTAGCAATAATTCCCATGCCACCACCATTGGTTAGCACAACAATTCGGTTTCCTTTTGGTTTTACTAAACAAGTAAATCCTTTTGCATATTCAAATAATTCCTCCAATGATGATACACGAATTACACCGCACTGTCCAAAAAGCGCATCATAAGCTGTGTCAGAACTTGAGAGCGCGCCTGTGTGCGAATGTGTTGCCACGGCACCGCGCACCGATGTGCCTGTTTTTATAACGATGATAGGTTTTTCTTTGGTGGCAGCCTTTTTGGCCATTTCTACAAAATGTGTCGGGTTACCAATATCTTCCAAATACATGGTAATTATTTTTGTTTCGGCATCATCAATTAAATACTCAAGTACATCGCTTTCATCCAGTACAGCTTTATTGCCAATAGAAGCAAATTTAGAAATACCTAAATCTTGCTCATGCGCATAATCAATAGCAACAATGCCGATTGCACCACTTTGAGATACCAAAGCAATATTACCCGGCTGTGGCATTTTAAAAGCAAAGTTGGCATTTAGTTTTATTTTGCTTGATGTATTTACAACACCCAAACAATTAGGGCCAATTAAATTGATGTTATTTTTTTTGGCAGTAGCAATAATAGAATCTTCCAATTTTTTTCCTTCAGCACCTATCTCTTTAAAACCCGCCGTTATTAAAACCACACCTTTTACTCCTTTTTTTGCACACTGCGTAATAACATTTTCTGCCGCATTTGCCGGAACACATATAATAGCTAAATCAACATCATCTGTAATTTTGGTAACATCGGCATAAGCTTTACGACTCATGATATTTTCATATTTTGGATTTACTGGATAAACCGTGCCGTTAAAATCCGAGTCGAGAATATTGGTAAGTATAGAGTTCCCTACAGTACCTTCCTTTTGACTTGCGCCAATAATAGCGATTGATTTTGGTTCGAAAATATATTTTAAGTTTTTCATGATGGGATTATTTTATAATGTATTATATTATTAGCTGTAAATTAATATTTACTCTAAACCTACAAATTTTAAAGCCTCATCCATTTGAGAAATATCAAAGTAACGCTCCAGCCTACCTTCTGAAGCACGTTTAAAAAATAAGTTATCGATGGGAACTAAGGCCTTTACAATATTTGAGTGGGCAACAATAGCAAGATGCCCCAAGCTTTTATAGTTTCTTAAACCCCACATAGTATCTTCCATAAAAGCTTTAACTTTAATGTGGGAGATTTTCAGTTCATCTAATTTTACTAAAACATTTATTTGAGAATGTCCCTCCGCTATTTTCTGATCAAAAAATTTCTTCCAAAGTTTTTCATCAGTTTCATTAAAACCATCTATTATTTCAATGGCTAATACATTTTTCTTACTTGTTTGAATTTGTTCTATCATACTAATTATTTTTTAGGTTTTTAATCAATTTGAGATTTCTTCAAAAATTGGCAATGCAATTTTGCTAAGATTTACCTTTACTGTTTTGTTAATGCACACATGACATTTTTCGATTACATATTTTCCCGGAGCCGCCTCAATGGCTGTATATTTTTCATTACCCGCTTTTTGTTTTGCCACAATTTGTTTGCCCGAGTTTGCAAGTAATTTTTCACTCCAAGGTGTCCACCAACTGCCTTCATTAAATTTGGCAGTCTTTTTCCACTCTTCAAAACTTCTGCCTAATTTACCATTCAAATAATAGCCACGCTTGTTTTTTGCAGGCGGATTAATTGCGCCCATTACATGACCAGAACCGCCATATATAAACTCAACCGAACCGCTTACCAATTTAGTAGTTTCAAAACATGTTTTGGCTGGAGAGATATAATCTTCGCTAAAACCAATTACAAAAACCGGACAATCTATTTTGCTAACATCAATTTGAGTATCGCAAATAGTTAAGGCATTTTTGCGGCTGAGTTTATTTTCAAAAATCATTTCACGCATATAATAAATATACATTTTAGCCGGAAGATTAGTATTGTCGTTTGTCCAGTAAAGAACATCAAATGCAGTTGGCGTAATTCCTTTTAGGTAATTATCTATGGCGTATTTCCAAACCAAATCATTTACACGAATAAGGTTAAAAGCTTTTTCCATATCATATCCATGTAACACACCATCTTTGGTTAGTTCGCCTCGCTCTAATTTTTTCATCAGGCTTTCATTAATAACATCGCCTATAGGACCTATGTCAGAAAAATCAACCATGCTAGCAAGAAAAGTTGCTGTATTAACTGGATTAGTTTTTTTATTAGTTGAGAGAATTGAAAGAGCAACGCTCAATAAAGTCCCTCCCATGCAATAACCTAAAATGTTTACCTTATTTACTGGCGAAATTTCTTTAACTATTTCAATGGCTTTCAACGCACCTTCCTTAACATAATCATCAAAAGTTAAATACCCCATGCCAGGTGAAGGATTTCGCCATGAAGTAATATATACGGTTATACCTTGATCTACCAAAAATTTTACAAATGAGTTTTTGGCTTGCAGGTCTAACACATAATATTTATTTATCCATGATGTAACAAGTAATAAAGGAATTTCATGCACACTTTTGGTGGATGGTGCATATTGTATTAACTGCATTAACTCGTTTTCAAAAATAACAGAACCAGAAGTTATGGCTAGGTTTTCTCCGACTACAAAAGCTGATTCATCGCATTGCGTAATTTTACCTTGCTCAATATCATGTGTGAAATTAGTAAGTCCATTCCACAAACTTTTTCCTTTGGTATCAACCGCTAATTTTAATGCTTCGGGGTTTGTTGCCAAAAAGTTTGCAGGGCAAAGCAAATCCATATACTGGTTATTATAAAAGGCCAATTGTTTTTTTTCTTTCTCATCTAAATCAGCATTATCTATAATTTGTTCTGCTAATTTTTCGAGTAATAAATAATTTTGTTTTATAAAATTAAAGTAAGGATACATTGTCCATTCTTCTGCTTTAAAGCGTTTGTCATCTTTATCAGGATTAATAAATGGATTGCTTTCATTGCTTAAAATACTTGCCCATAGTTTTTGTTGATTTTGAAAAAAGTCTGCATAAAGATTCTGAATCTGGTAAACTTCCTTTGGATTTATCTCAACCTTCGAAAAGAAATCAAAGTAAGCACGTGCTATATCACGGTTATCGTGATGATAGGCTGAACAGTTTTCAAAATAATTTTTTGTAACCTTTGTAACTAT